>NZ_JBHXKE010000200.1:0-18863 GCF_042722765.1 Kitasatospora sp. NPDC058406 | reverse complement strand
ACACCCCCCCACCCCGCCAACCCCGATGAGCAACCGTCGCGGGGGCTGGTTTTTGTTTATACCACCCCGCCCGGGGGGGGGGCCCCGGCCCGGGGGCGGCGCCCCGGGCCGGGCGGGGCGGTACGGCGGTCGCGCCGCCCGCCGACGGTGTGCGCTCAGCGGCTCCGGCCGGAGCCGACGGTCTCGGTCATCGCCCGCAGCGACTCCTTGAGCGAGCCCATGGTGGCGAGGACGGCGGTCGGCTCGTAGCCGCAGTGCGCCATGCAGTTGGCGCAGCGGGCGTCCTTGCCGCGGCCGTACTTGTCCCAGTCGGTCTTCTCGATCAGTTCGCGGTAGGTCGGCACGTACCCGTCGGCCATCAGGTAGCAGGGCCGTTGCCAGCCGAACAGCGAGTAGTTCGGAATGCCCCAGGCGGTGCACTCGAAGTCGACCTTGCCCTCCAGGAAGTCCAGGAAGAGCGGGCTGTGGTTGAGGCGCCAGCGCCGCCGGTTCCCACCGGCGAAGGTCTTGCGGAACAGCTCCCGGGTCTGCTCGACGCCGAGGAAGTGCTCCTGGTCGGGCGCCTTCTCGTAGGCGAAGGCCGGGGAGATCATCATCTCGTCGACCTTGAGGTCGTCGTTGAGGTAGTCGAGCACGTCGATGATGGTCTGCGGGGTGTCGGTGTTGAAGAAGGTGCTGTTGGTGGTGACGCGGAAGCCGCGCCGCTTGGCCTCCTTGATCGCCTCCACCGCCTCGTCGAAGGTGCCCTCCTTGGCCACCGAGGCGTCGTGCCGTTCCCGCAGGCCGTCGATGTGCACGGTGAAGGTGAAGTACGGCGAGGGCGTGAACTTGTCGAGCTTCTTGCGCATCAGCAGCGCGTTGGTGCAGAGGAAGACGTACTTCCGGCGTTCGACCAGCTGCCGGACGATCTCGTCGATCTGCGGGTGCATCAGCGGCTCGCCGCCGGCGATCGAGACCATCGGGGCCCCCGACTCCAGCACCGCGCCGACCGCCTGGGCGACCGGCATCCGCTGCTTCAGCACACCTGCCGGATGCTGGATCTTGCCGCACCCCTCGCAGGCCAGGTTGCAGGCGAAGAGCGGTTCCAGTTCGACGATCAGCGGGAATTTGTCGCGCCGCTTGAGCTTCTGTTGCATCAGGTAGGTGCCGACCCGCACGGTCTGGCGCAACGGCATGGCCATGGCTAGCTCGCCTCCTGAGGGAGCGTCGAGGATGTGGGGTGGTTGAGGGTGCCGGGTGACGGTCGGTCCCGGTCCTGCCGGTTCCGGTGGTGCCAGTCGACCAGCGCGGGCACCGTCGCCCGCAGGGTCCGCCAGGCGCGGACGCCGGCCGGCAGGGTGCCCGGGCGCAGCAGCTCGCGCTCGGGGGTGTCGACCACGACCCGCAGCACGGCGGCGGGCAGGGCGGGGCGCAGCTCGCGGAGCGCGGCCAGTACCGCGGCCGCCTCCATGTCGACGGCGAGTGCTCCCTGAAGGTGCAGGGCGCGCCGTTCGAGCCCGCGCACCACGTGGTCGGCGGTGTGGTGCACGCCGGTGTGGGCGGTCAGGCCCCGCTCCCTGAGGGCGCGGGTCAGTGTCGGGCCGGAGTCGACGGCGAAGTGGTTCCCCTCGGCGTCGCGCACCCCGTCCGCGACGATCACGTCCCCGGGCGTGACCCCGGGTGCGACGGCCGCTCCGAAGCCGGCCACCACGACGGCGCCGTAGCCGCCGGGCGCCGCGGTGAGCAGTCGCCGGACCGTGAGCGAGGCCCGGCGCCGGCCGACACCGGTGCGGACCAGGACCGGCGGGCCGCCGGCCGAGCCTCGCCAGTCCCCTCCGCGCAGGGCCCACACCTCGGGGCCGAGCGCGCAGAGGACCAGCAGCGGGGCGGGCCTCACCGGGACGCCCCGATCGTCGGGGCACCGGGGGCGAACCGGCCGGTGGCGGGGCTGCCGTGCAGGTAGCGGCCCAGCGCGGTGACCGGGAAGACCAGCCGGTACAGGTGGTAGTTGATGGAGAAGTCCCACGGGAAGCCGGTGCCGGTGAACTGCGGTTCGTCCCAGGTCCCCTCGGGCAACTGGGTGCGGACCAGCCAGTCGACCCCGCGTTCGACGGCCGGGTTGGCGTGGCCGTCCGGTCCCTCGCCGGCCGCGAGCAGCGCCATCAGCGCCCAGGCGGTCTGCGAGGCGGTGGAGTCGCCGCGCCCGGCCCAGCGCGCCGGGTCCTCGTAGGAGCGCATGTCCTCGCCCCAGCCGCCGTCGGTGTTCTGCCGGTCCTCCAGCCAGCGGACGGCCCGGCGGATCGCCGGGTGCTCGGCGGGCACACCGGCGGCGACCAGCGCGGGCAGCACCGAGCCGGTCCCGTAGATGTAGTTGGTGCCCCAGCGGCCGAACCAGGAGCCGTCGGCCTCCTGGTTGCGCAGCAGCCACTCGACGCCGCGCCGGGTGCGCGGGTCCCGGGCCTTGCCGACCTCGGCGAGCATCTCCACCACGTGTGCGGTGACGTCCGCGGACGGCGGGTCGACCACCTCGCCGAAGTCGCAGAACGGCAGCTTGTTCGGCAGGGTGCTGGTGTTGTCGACGTCGAACGCGCCCCAGGCGCCGTTCTTGGACTGCATGCCGAGGTTCCACCGGACGCCCCGGTCGATCGAGCCGCCGACCTTGGCCGGGTCGGGGTGGGCGACCCGGCAGAGCGCGAGCACCACCTCCGCGGTGTCGTCGATGTCCGGGTAGGTGTCGTTCTCGAACTCGAAGGCCCAGCCGCCGGGGGCCAGCGAGGGCCGCTGGACCGACCAGTCGCCGCGCCTGGTGATCTCCTCGCCGATCATCCAGTCGACGGCGGAGACCAGCGCGGGGTGGTCGGGCGGCAGACCCGCGTCGGCCAGCGCGACGGTCGCCAGGCAGGTGTCCCAGACCGGTGACTGGCAGGCCTCCAGCCAGCGCCGGCCGTCCTCGGTGTGGACGGTGAACCGGTCGAAGGAGGAGAGGCCGGCCCGCATCACCGGGTGGTCCAGTTCGTAGCCCTCCAGGTGCAGGGCGATCAGCGAGTAGACGGCCGGCGGCTGGATGCCGCCCCAGCAGCCGTCGGCCTCCTGGCGCTCGACGATCCAGCGGCAGGCCTGGGCGACGGCGAGCTTGCGCAGCGGGCGCAGGGCCCGGCGGTGGTAGGCGTGCAGCACCTTGTCCAGGCGTTCGAAGACGCCGTCCCAGGTGGTGGCCCGGGCGAGCGGCCTGACCGGGTACGGGTCGTCCGGGTCGGTGTGCAGCTCGGTGAGCGGGAAGGGGGCCGGCCGCACCGGCCGGTGCGCGGAGACCACGGTCAGCGGGACGATGGTCTGCCGTGCCCAGCACCCGAAGGCGTAGATGTTCAGCGGGAGCCACTTCGGCAGGAAGATGATCTCCGGCGGCATCTCGGGCAGCCGCTCCCACGGCCACCAGCCGAAGAGCGCCAGCCAGATCCGGGTGAAGACCCGGGCCCCGGCGATGCCTCCGGCGGAGCGGATCCAGCGGGCGGCGGCCAGCATGTGCGGTGCGTTGGGGTCGTCGCCGGCCAGTTTGAGGGCGACGTAGGCCTCGACGGTGGTGGAGATCTCGGCGGGCCCGCCGTGGAAGGTGGACCAGGTGCCGTCCTCCCGTTGCTGGGAGCGGATCCACTCGGCGGTGGCCTTGGTCTGCTCCTCCGTCCGGATGCCGAGGAACTGCCGGAGCAGTAAGTCCTCCGCGTCCATGGTGACGTTGGTCTCCAGGTCGCCTTTCCACCACCCCTCGGAGCTCTGTAGGGAGAGCAGGTGAGTGGTGGCGCGGGCCAGGGCCTCCTCGGCGGAGGCGGGCTGTTCCTGTTGTTGTTCGGTCCGGCCGGCCTGGCGGGCCGGCGCGGACCCCTCGGGCTGCCGCCGCCCGGCGCTCAGCAGCGCCGGGGGGAGGCCCCCCACCGCGACCGGCTCGGAATCGTACTCAGGGTCGAGCCGGCCGTCCGCGGTTGCTGTCAACGTAACGTCACCTCTCTCGTACCACCACGAATTCGGCGAGTGCGACGAAGTGCTCGCGCACCCCGTCGGGCATGGGCACCTCGTCCAGGGCGGCGAGGGCAGTCGTGTGCTGGCGGCGGGCCTCCTCCCGGGTCCAGTCCCGCCCGCCGGCCTGCTCGATCAGCGCGGCACGGGCGGCCAGCTCGGCCTCGCTCTCCTCGCCGCGCCCCTTGGGGTCGGCGAGCTGCTCGGCCAGTTCGCGCGAGGCGGCGCCGCCCTCGGCGAGCGCGGCGGCGACCGGAAGGGACTTCTTGCGCTGGCGCAGGTCGCCCCAGTGCGGCTTGCCGGTCACCTCGGTGGCGCCCCAGATGCCGAGCACGTCGTCCACCGCCTGGAAGGCCAGGCCCAGGTGGTGGCCGTACCGCTGGAGGGCGTCCGAGACCCGGTCGTCGGCGCCGGCCAGGACGGCGCCGATCGCCGAGGCGGCGGCGAGCAGGGCGGCGGTCTTGCCGCCCTCCATCTCCAGGCACTCGGCGACGGTGACGCTGTCCCGCTGCTCGAAGGCGACGTCCATCGCCTGCCCGTCGATGAGCCGACGGGTCGCGGTGGTGAGCAGCCGGACGGCGCGCGCGGCATCGACGGGGCTCGCGCCGCCCGCGGTCGCGGCGTCGAGCAGCACCTCCGTACCGAGCGTGGCCAGAGCGTCACCGACCAGGATCGCCTGGGCCGGACCGAAGACCGTCCAGGCGGTGGCCCGGTGGCGTCTGGTCTCGTCACCGTCCATCAGATCATCATGGAGCAGGGAGAAGTTGTGCACCAGTTCAACAGCGACACCGCCCGGCACACCGGTCTCCGCCGGAGCCCCCGTGGCCCGGGCGGAGAGCAGTGCCAGGGCGGGGCGGACGGCCTTGCCGCCGTCCCCCGCGGCCGGCGTGCCGTCCCGGTCGATCCAGCCGAAGTGGTACGCCGCGACGGTGTCCATCGGCGCCGCCAGACGGGCGACGGCGGCCCGCAGCGGCGGGGTACAGAGCGTGCGGCTGCGGGCGAGCAGCTCCGGCACCGAGACCGGTTCGGCGTGCGCCGTGCCTCCGACGGCAGTGCCGGTGCGTGACTCCACGTGCGTTCCCTCTCCCTGGTGGTGCCGGGCCGCGTGGGACGGCCGGGCGCTGGCGATGTCGATGCGGCCGGTCGGACCGGTGGGGCCGCCGGAACCTGGGGCGTGACCGCCGGGTCTGGCGGGGTCGCCGGGGTCGCCGCCGAGCGGGCCCCGGGTCACCTGGGCCACCTCCCGTCGCCGCGGTCCGCCGGAAGGCGGTGGCCGTCGGCGGCGAGCACGGCGTCGGCGGCGGCATGGCCGCTGCGCACGGCGCCCTCCATGGTCGCGGGCCAGCCGGTGGCCGTCCACGCGCCGGCCAGCAGCAGGCCGGGGACCCCGGTGCGCGGACCGGGGCGCAGCGCCGCGGTCCCGGGAGCCGGGTCGAAGGTGGCGGTGCGCTCCCGGGTGACGAAGAAGTCCAGCACCTCGGCCCCGCCCGCGGCGGGGAGCAGCCGGGCCAGCTCGGGGAGGTACCGGTCGCGCAGCTCCGCGACCGGCAGGTCGATCTCGTCCTGCACGGCGGACTGCGAGAGCGCCAGGTACTGGGCGCCGGGGTGGGCCCGGCCGAGTTCGGTGCCGGCCAGACCGGAGTGCGCGGTGCGGTCGAAGACCCACTGGACCGGCGAGCCGAGTGCGGCGAAGAACGGCTTGCGCAGCACCTTGCGGTCGTAGACCACGTGCACGTTGAGGATCGGCGCGGTGCCGAACTCCGCCAGCCGGGCCTGTCCGGGGATCGCGTCGGGCGGCAGCAGGGCGGCGGCCGTGTCCTGGGCGCCGGCCAGCACCACGGTGTCGGCGGCGAGCGGCTCGCCGTCGCCCTCCAGCCGGACTGCGTGCTGCGGCGCGGCCGGCTTGAGCTCCGCCACGCGGGCGCGCAGCAGGACCTTCACCCCGGCCCGCTCCAGTTCGGCGAGCGCCCGGTCGTGGTGGATCGTGCCGAGCGGGACGGTGGCCGTGCCGATGTCGGAGGCGCCCGGGTCGGACAGCAGCCCGGTCTTGAACACCATCGCGGCCAGGGCCAGCGACACCTGGTCGGCCCGCGCGTTCAGGGTGGCGACGCCGACCAGGTCCCAGAGGGCGGCCAGGGTCCGCTCGTTCTGCCCCTGGCCGCGCAGCCAGTCACCGAAGGAGACGGCGTCGAGCGCCGGGTCGGCGAGGTCCAGCCGCTGGAGCGCGAGCGCGCCGCGGACCACCCGGGCCCGGTCGAGCGGGCCCAGGTGCGGGTACCGGGCCAGGCTGCCGGCCAGGTGCAAGGGGACGGGCAGGGCGGCGCGGCCGAGCCGGCCGAGCGTGCGGACCGGGGCGTCGGCGGGCCCGGAGACGCCCAGCACGGGGACGTCGAGCCGGTCCTGGAGGTGGACCAGCCGGCCGGCGCCGAGCCGGTCCAGCAGGCCCCGGTAGGCGGTGCAGCAGCGCAGGTAGACGTGCTGGCCGTTGTCGACGGTCAGCTCGCCGCGCTGGAAGGAGAAGGCCAGGCCGCCGAGCCGGGGGCGGCCCTCGGCCAGGGTCACCCGGTGGCCGGCCTCGGCCAGCCGCAGCGCCGCGGTGATGCCGGCCAGACCGCCGCCGACCACCACGGCGGCCGGGCGCGCGGCATCGGCTCGCCCGGTCATCGGCCCTCCCCCTCGTGTCCGACGCGCGGCCCGTTCGTGGCCGGTGCGCCCGTGATCAGTACGGTCGTGCCCAACACAGCGGTCAACACGGCTCTACCCATAAGTGATTCCCCGCTGACACAGCGTGACAGAACTGTGGCAAGAATCAAGAACGCCCCCCGGCGAGCCCGGAAAGCGCGACGTACGCCTTCTCCCAGCCCGGCAGCGAGACCCGGCCGCGCAGGACGGACTCCGGGTCCGCCGCGATCCGGCCGAGCAGCCGGTGGTAGATGCCCGCCATCGCGGCCGTGCACGCCCGGCTGCGGCGGTCGAGCATCGGCAGCAGTCGCAGGCCCTCCTCGAAGGCGGCCTGGGCCCGGGCGGCCTCGAACGCGATCAGGCCGGTGAAGTCGGCACCGACCGGCGGCCTGGACAGGGCGAAGCCCTCCTGGCAGCCGAACCGGACCAGGTCCTCGGCGGGCAGGTAGGTCCGGCCGTTCATGGCGTCCTCGCGCAGGTCGCGGAGGATGTTGGTGAGCTGGAGCGCCAGGCCGAGGGTGTCCGCGTAGCGGGCCCCGCGCTCGGGGTCGTCGCAGCCGTAGACGCCGAGCGAGAGCCGGCCGATCGCCCCGGCCACGCACCGGCAGTAGACCTTGAGCTCCTCGTACGTCTGGTACTCGGCGCCCTTGAGGTCCATCTCGACCCCGTCGATCAGCTCGTCGAAGCCGCCGAGCGGGATCGGGAAGCGCCGCGCGGTGTCCGCCAGGGCCACCTTGATCGGGTCGGTGTCGTCCTCCGCCACCGAGCCGGCCCGGACCTCGTCCAGCAGCTCGCGGGTGCGCAGCAGGGCCTCGGCCTTGCGGTCGGCCGGGAGGTCGCCGTCGCCGATGTCGTCCACCCGGCGCGCCAGCGCGTAGAGGGCCGACATGGCCAGCCGTTTCGGCTCCGGCAGGAGCCGGATCCCGTAGCTGAAGTTGCGGGCCTGCAGCCCGGTCACTGCCTCGCAGTACCGGTACGCCGCCATGACCGGCGCCGACGCCAGTGGTGATGCCGCCACGCGGGCGTTCACCTTCCCTTCGCGAAGATGGCCGCCGCCTTCACTGCGAGGCGGCGCTTGTCAGGCTTCGCCTGCTGGGCGAGTACGTCGTACCCGGCGGCCTCGACGGCCGCCAGGGCCGCGTAGCCGCCGGCGGTGAATCCCGCCAGGAGCAGTCGAAGCCTCCCCCGAACCGTACCCACCAGGGGCGCGCCCCGGTCGAGCAGGGTCCGGGCCCGCTCCGCCTCGAAGGCGATCAGCTCGCGGACCGGGCCGCCGGCGGTCGGCGCGGCGAGGTCGGCCTCGGTCACGCCGAACCGGGCGAGGTCCTCGGCCGGCAGGTAGATCCGCCCGCGGGCGAGGTCCTCGGCGACGTCCTGGATGTGCTCGACGATCTGGAGGCCGCTGCAGACGGCGTCGGAGAGCGCGATCCGTTCGGGGGTGGCGACGTCGGCGAGGGCGAGCACCATGCGGCCCACCGGGTCGGCGGAGAGCGTGCAGTACTCGATCAGGTCCTCGTAGCGGGCGTACCGGGCGGTGGTCTGGTCGACCCGGTTGGCCTCGATCAGCCGGCGGAACGGCTCCGGGGTCAGCCCGTGCCGGTCCAGCAGCGGGACGAGGGAGCGCATCAGGGGGTGCCGCGGGGCCTCGGCGGTCCGGGGGTGCAGGGCGCTCTCGAACGCCCGGTCGAGGTCGTGTTCCAGCCCGTCCAGGAGGGCCAGCCGGAACGCGGTCTCGGCCGGACCGGGCTGCGCCGAACGGGTCACGGCGGCGGGCGGTCCGGCCACCCCGAGCAGTGCGGCGGTGCCGGCCGGGTCGGCGAGGTCGCCGTCGCCGGCGTCGTCCACCAGCCGGGCGAATCCGTAGACGGCCATCAGGTCGTCGCGCCACGCGGCGGGCAGGAAGAACGGGGCGACCGGGAAGTTCTCCGCGCCCGCCTTGTCCAGGGTCGCCCCCACGGGGCTCTCCGCCGGGGCGCCACCGGGGCGGGACTCACTACTGGGCTGGGCCGAAGCCGACACTGCTGTCACTCCCCCGTTCTACACCGCTCCGCTGATCGGCCCGAGTCGGACACGCGTCCGACCACGGGAGTCACGTCCGGCACACCAC
This sequence comes from Kitasatospora sp. NPDC058406, assembly GCF_042722765.1. Lineage (NCBI taxonomy): Bacteria > Bacillati > Actinomycetota > Actinomycetes > Kitasatosporales > Streptomycetaceae > Kitasatospora > Kitasatospora sp. NPDC058406. The sequence goes on along the minus strand of NZ_JBHXKE010000200.1, from coordinate 10,084 downwards.
CCCCGCGCCTACAGCCTGACACCGTCGGCCGCGCCGGAGAAGAGCGCCTCGCCCGGCGCACGGGGCGCTCACCCGGGCGGCGGCGGGCCACCCGGGGCACGACGGGCGGATCCGGGGCGCACGAACGGCAGGAGGGCCGGCCCCCGGATCACCTCCGGCGGCCGGCCCTCCCTCACGGTCGGGTGTGCGGTGCTACGGGCGCTCGCCGCGCTCGTAGCAGCCGACGACCAGCTCGGTCGGCCCGTCCATGACCAGCTCGCCGTGCTCGATCCAGATGGTCCGCTCGCAGGTCTCGCGGATCGAGGCGTTGTCGTGGCTGACCAGGAAGACCGTGCCCGCGGCGTCGCGCAGCTCCTTGATCCGCTTCTTGCTGCGCGCCTGGAAGGCCTGGTCACCGGTGGCCAGCGCCTCGTCGATCAGCAGCACGTCGTGGGTCTTGGCCGCGGCGATCGCGAACCGGAGCCGGGCGCCCATGCCGGAGGAGTAGGTGCGCATCGGCAGCGAGATGAAGTCGCCCTTCTCGTTGATGCCCGAGAAGTCGACGATCTCCTGGTAGCGGCTCTTCACGTCGGCCGGCGACATGCCCATCGCCAGGCAGCCGAGGACGACGTTGCGCTCACCGGTGAGCTCGTTCATCAGGGCCGCGTTCACGCCGAGCAGCGAGGGCTGGCCGTTGGTGTAGATGCCGCCGTGCTCGGTCGGCAGCAGGCCCGCGATGGCCGCCAGCATGGTGGACTTGCCGGAGCCGTTGGAGCCGATCAGGCCGATCGCCTCGCCCTTGTACGCGGTGAAGCTGATGCCGCGCACGGCGTGCACCTCGCGCACGCCGGCGGAGCGCTTGCGGCTGATGATCCGGCTCAGCGCGGACGTCGCGCTGCCCTTGCCGGAACCGGCGCCGTGCACCCGGTAGACGATGTGGACGTCGTCGACGACGACGGTGGGCTCGCGGGCCACGTCGGCGTCGAAGATCGGACGGGTCTTGGGCAGGTCGTTCTTGCCCAGTGCGCCCTTGCCCGGCGCGCTCTTGCGCAGGTCGGTGTCAGCCACGGCCGTACTCCTCCTCGGCCTTCCAGAAGAAGACGTATCCGATGACCAGCATGCCGACACCCCAGGCGATGCCGTACTTCCACTGGTGCGGCGGGAACTCCAGGAACACCGCTTCGTGCTTGTTGTAGATGACCGGCGCCAGCGCGTGGCGGACCAGGTCGATGTAGACGGAGGCGGGGTTGATCTCCATCACCGTCTGCCAGAACGGCGGCCATTCCTTGATCTTGTCCTGGATGCTGTACATGACGCCGGACAGGAACAGCCAGGCGCGCATCGCGAACGGGATCAGCTGGGAGATGTCGCTGGTCCTGGCGCCGATCCGGGCGAAGATCAGGGCGACACCGGTGTTGAACATCGACTGCAGCAGCAGGGCGGGGATCACCAGCACCCAGGTGCGGCCGGGCGAGACGCCGCTCGCCAGCACCACGACGAACAGCACGACCATCGAGATCATCAGCTGCTGGAGCTGGATCAGGGTGAACGAGATGGGCATCGAGGCGCGCGGGAAGTGCAGCGCCCGGATCAGCCCGAGGTTGTCCGCGATCGCCCGGGTGCCGGACTGCACCGCGTTCTGCGTGAACTGGAAGATGAACACGCCGATGCAGAGCCACGGCACGTAGTACGGGTTGTCGTCCTTGTTGGCCAGGATCTCGCCGAACACCAGGTAGAACACCGCGCAGTTGAGCAGCGGCGTCACGACCTGCCAGACCTGCCCGAGCTTGGCGTCGGTGTACTGGGCCACCAGACGCGCGGTGGCGAAGGCCCAGATGAAGTGGCGCCGGGCCCAGAGCTGCTTGGAGTACGCGAACAGGCCGGGCCGTCTGCCGCTGACCGTCAGGCCGTACTTGTCCGCCAGCTGCTTGGGGGTCAGGCCCGTGTCCGCCCCCCTAGGGGCTGAGAGGCTGACGGGTTCACTCACTGTCGACACATTCGTCCTTCGCGCGGGATCGGGTCGGGGCGAGCCGGTCGGCGGGGGGTCCGCCGGCCTTCCGCCGAGGGGGATCCACTCGGATCTCGGGGGGAGTCCGGCCGGTGCGTGACACCGGCCGCGGCGATCGGCCTGCCGTACGGCTGTACGACCGTCCGATCCGTCTACCGTACGGTCATCGGACAGATCAGATGACCGGGGGTCGGCCCAGCCTGGTCAGTCGCCAAACGGTACGCCATCGCATGGGCCGCCGCGTACCGCAGGGTTCGCGCCAGCCCGCCCGGAACCCGCCGAGCCAGGCCTTCAGCGCCTCGGGGGAGGGGCGGCGGGCCACGGTCAGCAGGAACCAGGTTCCCAGATAGAGAGGCACCAACAGGCCCGGAAGGTTCCGTCTCGCGAGCCAAACCCTGTTCCGGGCCACGTTGTGGAAGTAGGAGGCGTGCCGCGCGGGCGAGGTGGTGGGGTGGTGCAGCACCACGTCGGCCCGGTAGTCGATGGCCCAGCCGGCGTCCACCGCACGCCAGGCGAGGTCGGTCTCCTCGTGGGCGTAGAAGAACTCGGCGGGCAGCTGGCCCGCCTTGTCGAAGACCGCGCAGCGCACCGCGCTGGCACCGCCCAGGAAGGTGGTCACCCGGGACGAGCGCAGCGGGTCGCTGGCGCGCAGCCGGGGCACGTGCCGGCGCTGGGTGACGCCGGTGTCCGGGTCGGCGATCCGGAAGCTCACGATGCCGAGCTCCGGGTCACCGGTGAAGGCCTCGCGCAGCAGGCGGGCCGAGTCGGTGCCGGGCAGCCGGCCGTCGTCGTCCAGGAACAGCACCGCGTCGACGTCCCGGCCGTTGCGGCCGAAGAGCTCGATGCCGACGTTGCGGCCGCCCGGGATGCCGAGGTTCTCCGGCAGCTCGACGGAGCGCACGCCCGCGGGGAGCGGGGGCAGCGGGGCGCCGTTGGCGACCACGGCCAGCTCGACGGCCGGGCCCTGCTGGGCGCGGACCGACTCGATCAGGGCGTTCAGTTCGGCCGGGCGGTTGCCCATGGTGATGATGACCGCACCGAGCCTGAAGGCGTCCGCGGCGCTCGCGCCGGGGCCCTCCGGGGCGCCCTGGACGTCGCGGGTGTTCGGGGTGTCCCGGTCCACGTTCACGGCGCTCACCGGAGCCTGTTCGACAGGACGATGCTGAGCAGGTGCAGCACGGTCTGCAGCATGGCGATCGAGGCCAGCACGACGACCGCGAGCCGGGTGAAGAAGAGCCCGCCGTGGACGGCGTCCGCGACACCCGCGGCGAGGATGAACAGCGAGGCCTCGACCGCGCCCACCAGCCGGTGGAACTTCAGGAGGGAGGCGGCCCGGCGGGCCTTGGCGACACCGGACGAGCGCGGCACCGCGGCGCTGTCCTCGACCGCCGTCAGGCCGCTGCGGGCCCGGGCCACGTCGACCAGGTCGGTCTCCGACTTGATCAGGATCGCGCCGAGCGCCGCCAGCGTGCCGAGGAACGCCCACTCCCAGTGCGAGGCCGGGCCCTCCCGGTGCAGCAGGTCGGTGCCGCGCAGGCCGAGGCCCGTCAGCAGGGCGGCCTCGGACATGTAGTGGCCGACCCGGTCCAGGTAGACGCCGGTGAGCGAGGTCTGCCGGCGCCAGCGGGCCACCTCGCCGTCCACGCAGTCCAGCAGCAGGTAGACCTGGATGAGCACGGCCGCCAGCACCGCGCCGGCGAGGCCCGGGAGGACCAGCGCGGCACCGGCGAGGACGCCCGTGAGCATCATCAGGTAGGTCAGCCCGTTGGGCGTGATCGCCGTCACGGTGGAGAGCACGCGGGTGATCCGCAGCGAGATGCTCCGCATGTAGAGCCGGCCGGCCCAGTGCTCCGCGCTGCGGCGCTGGAGCATGCCCTCCGGGTGGATCACCGCGCGCAGCTCCTCGATCGAGGGGCGGCGGGTCAGGTCCACCGGCGGCGGCGTGGACCCGGCGGCGGAGCGGTCAGCTGTTGACGGCTTGGACATAGTCGGCGTACGCGTCCCTGATTGCGGAAGGGGAGAGGTCGAGGTGCTCAAGGATGGTGAAGCGGCCCGGGCGGGTGTTCGGAGCGTAGTGCACCGCTTCGGTGAACTCCGCCTCGGTGAAGCCGATCTGAGCGGCGGTCACCGGCAGTCCGTGGTGCGCCAGGCGCTCCACGATCAGACCGGTCAGCTCGCGCTCGCCCCGCAGGAAGCTGGCGAAGGCGGCGCCGAGGCCGACCTGCTCGCCGTGCTGGGCGGACCGCTTGGGATACAGCACGTCCAGGGCATGCGAGATCTCGTGGCAGGCGCCCGACGAGGGCCGGGTACTGCCGGCGATGTTCATCGCGATGCCGGACAGTACCAGTGCCTCGGCCAGCGCGGTGAGGAGGTCCTGATCCTGGAGGTTTCCTGGGTGCCGCAGCAGGTTCTCACCGGCCGAGCGGGCCATCGCGACGGCCAGTCCGTCGACCGGCTCACCGGTCTCGACGTGCGACAGCTCCCAGTCGGCGCAGGCCGAGATGTTGGAGACGACGTCGCCGATGCCGGCCGCGACGAACCGTGGCGGGGCGTCCCGGATCACGTCCAGGTCGATCACGATGCCGATCGGGCTGGGCACCCCGTAGGAGCCCCGCCCGGCGTCGTTGTCGAGGGTGGAGACGGGCGAGCAGATGCCGTCGTGGGCCAGGTTGGTGGGGACCGAGACCAGCGGCAGGCCGACCCGGGCCGCGGCGTACTTGGCGGCGTCGATGATCTTGCCGCCGCCCAGGGCCACCATGGTGTCGTAGTGACCGCCGCGCATCGCGTCCGCCAGCCGCACCGCACTGTCGATGCTGCCGTCGTCGACGTGGTACCAGTCGGCGCCGGGCAGCGCCGGCTCCAGCCGGGTGCGCAGCACCGTGCCCGAGCCGTTGCTGATCGCCACCGCGATCCGGCCCGAGGCGGAGAGGCGCTGGTCGGCGAGGATGCCGCCGAGCGCGCCGAGCGCGCCCGGGCGGATCTCGACGAAGACCGGCGACGGCACCAGCCGGGTCAGTACTGGCACGCGATCTCCCGCGCCTTGGCCAGGTCGTCGTGGTTGTCGACCTCGACCCAGGACACCTCGCCGATCGGCTGGACGTCGATCCGCAGGCCGCGGTCGACCATCTCCTGGTAGCCGTCCTCGTAGTAGAGCTGCGGGTCGCGCTCGTAGGTGGCGCGCAGCGCGTCGGTGAGGTCGGCGGCGGCGGCCGGGTTGATGACGGTGACGCCGATGTACTCACCGGTGGCCTCGGCCGGGTCCATCAGCTTGGTGATCCGGCGCACGCCGGTGGCCGGGTCGACGACGACCTTCATCTCCTCGTCGGCGAGCTTCTTCACCGTGTCGAGGGCGAGCAGGATGCCCGGGGCGCGGCCCTCGGCGGTCAGCCGCTCGTTGCCCTCCAGCATGGTGCGCTGCACCGAGACCGGGTGGACGGTGTCGCCGTTGGCGAGCAGCAGGCCCTCGGCGAAGAGGTCGCGGGCGCACCAGAGCGAGTAGGCGTTGTTCCACTCCTCGGCCTTGTCGTTCTCGACCAGGGTGAGCCTGACGCCGTACTTCCGCTCCAGGGCCGCCTTGCGGTCGAGGACCGCCTCCTTGCGGTAGCCGACGACGATCGCGGCGTCGCGCAGGCCGATCTCGGCGAAGTTCCCGAGGGTGAGGTCCAGGACGGTCCGCTCCCCGTCGACCGGCACCAGTGCCTTCGGCAGGGTGTCGGTGTACGGGCGCAGCCGGCGGCCGGCGCCGGCTGCCAGAACGAGGCCGATCATGCGGTTCTCCTGATCCGTCGTGCTGTGCGCTACCGCGCCGGTCACCGGTCCGCGGGACGGCGGGGCCGGCCCCTTCGGGTGGCGCGCCCGGGGCCGCCGAGGTGCGGCCGCCGTGTCCTATGTGATGGTAGGCGACCGCGACGACCAGCCCGAACGCGGCCGGGGGGCTGTGCGGCACGGTGCGCGGGTGCCGCGCGGGGCGCGGTGAAGAAGGGGTGACGCCCAGGTGCGCGTTCCCGTACGGCCGGGCCACCTGATCGAACGGGAGTCGAACAGGTTCCGAACGACTCTGCTATTCCCATGCCCTCAGGCGGCCCGGAACGGGTCGGGGGCGGTCCTGATCCGGCCGGTTGTGCGTGGGACCCCCTGGGGAGTGCCACCCGTACGGCAGACTTGACCGCGACGCCACCGGTGCCGTGGTTGCTCCCATTGCTCCCGAAGCTTCCGAAAGAGGCCTCATGCCCCAGAGTCTGCCGACCGATCCGACGCGCTTCGCCTCGGACACCACGGAGATCGGGACCGGTCTCGACACCGGCCTCGACACCGGTCTCGATGTGGAGACCGACGTGGCGACCGGCGCGGAGGCCGTCGGTGCCCCCGCCGAGATCCTGCTGGAGCTGGTCGACGACGAAGGCGTGACCATCGGCACCGCCGAGAAGCTCTGGGCCCACCAGCAGCCGGGACGGCTGCACCGCGCGTTCTCGGTGTTCCTCTTCGACCGCCAGGGCCGGCTGCTGCTCCAGCGCCGGGCCCTCGGCAAGTACCACTCCCCCGGCGTCTGGTCGAACACCTGCTGCGGCCACCCGTACCCCGACGAGCCGCCGTTCGTGGCCGCCGCCCGGCGGACCGCGGAGGAGCTGGGGGTCGCCCCGGCGCTGCTCTGCGAGGCGGGCACGGTCCGCTACGACCTGCCGGACGAGGCGTCCGGGCTGATCGAGCGCGAGTGGAACCACCTGTTCGTCGGCCTGGTCACCGAGCCGGTCCGGCCGAACCCCGACGAGGTGGACGACTACGCCTTCGTCACCGCCGCGGAGCTGCGCGAGCTGGAGGCGGACCGGCCGTTCTCGGTGTGGTTCCGGACCGTCTTCGAGGCCGCGCTGCCGGGGATCCGGGAGATCGCCGGGAACGACTGGTAGGACGGACGCCCGGCCCGCCTCAGCGCTCCGGGTCCCTCCGGGGGAGCGGCAGCGAGGCCCAGATCACCTTGCCGCCCTCCCCCGCCTGCTCGACGTCGCACACCCCGCCGGCCTGCAGCGTGATGCTCTTCACCAGCAGCAGGCCGCGCCCGCCGGTCCGGCCGGTGTCGGTCTCCAGCGCCTTCGGCCGGTACGGGTCGCCGTCCTCGACGGAGACCCGCACCCAGCCGTCCTGGACGGCCAGTTCGGTGGTGACCTCCGGTGACAGTTCCGCGGCGTGCGTCACCGCGTTGCCGACCAGCTCGGAGACGATCAGCAGGACGTCGTCCACCAGCTCCTGGTAGCGGATCTCCGCCATGCCCTGGGCCAGCAGCCGGTCCCGCACCGCGTGCCGGGTCCGCGGCACCGAGGCCTGCTCGGCCGGCACGGTGAACCGCCACACTCCCTCGGCGGGCCCGTCCTGGGCCCGGGCCTTCGCCGCCGCCCCGGCCCGCGCCACCGTGGCCGCTCCCGCCTGCGCCACGGCGGCGAGGACCGCTCCGGCCTCCAGGATCGCGGTGGCGAGCACCGCGCCGGTGTCCCGGACCGCCCCGGCCGCGCCGGCCGGCCCGCTCCCGGCATCGGCCGCCGCGGTCTCCACCTCCGGCCCGGCCCCTGTCTCTTCCTCGCTGGTCTGCTCCACGTCCAGCCGCCCTTCGTCCGCGACCCCGGGAATCAGGCGTTCCGCTCATGGCGCCCTCGATCCACAGAGGCTAGGAGAGCCGCCCCCGGGACCGGGGCACCGTCGACAACTTGCCCGTGTCGGATCGCTCCAGACCGCTTCCGACCGTTCGCCACCCCTGAACCGACCGTTTACCGCCCTCGAACCACCGCTTCGCGCACATCCGCGACCCGTCCCCGTCACCCCGCCCATCCCCACCGGGGAAACGCAGGTGAGAAGCACTCCGGGAGCCTGGTAATGTTCTCTCTGTCGCCGAGGGGGCGCCGAGAAAGTCCCCGAAGCACACACCCTGTCCGGGTGGCGGAATGGCAGACGCGCTAGCTTGAGGTGCTAGTGCCCTTTATCGGGCGTGGGGGTTCAAGTCCCCCCTCGGACACCGTGAATTCCCCCGGGGAACTCGAAAGAGTTCCCCGGGGGAATTTCTTTTTTCCGGGTGCGTTTACGGCCCGGACTTCCGACCCGGACTTCCGGCCCACGTTTCCGGCCCGGATTTCGGGCTGCCCGTCCCGCCGGGACCCCCGCCGGAAGCCCGGTGCGACCCCCGCCGAATGTCCGACGACCGGACACGGGACGGCAACGATCGGACGATTTGCGGTAAATCTGAGGCCGATCTGAGGTTTGGTCCGATTTCGCCCCATAAGCTGCTGTCCGTTTGTGCGTATACCCGATGAGCAGATGAGGCAGAGGACCGATACGTTGAGTGAGCGCGAGTCGACGACGGCATCCCATCAGAACTACCGCCGCTCGCTCGGCACCATCAGCCTCACAGCCGTCGGGCTGGGGTCGATCATCGGCTCGGGCTGGCTGTTCGGCGCCGAACGGGCCGCCCGGCTGGCCGGGCCGGCCTCGATCGTCGCGTGGGTGATCGGAGCCGCCGTCGCGCTGACCATCGCCCTCACCTACAGCGAGCTCGGGTCGATGTTCCCCAAGGCCGGCGGAATGGTGCGGTACGGGCAGTACTCGCACGGCTCGCTGGCCGGCTACCTGGCCGCCTGGGCGAACTGGATCGCCATCGTCTCGGTCATACCCGGCGAGGCGACCGCCTCGGTGCAGTACATGAGCTCCTGGGACTTCGGCTGGGCGAAGGACCTGTACGACGGGAAGGAACTCTCCCTCAGCGGTGTGGCGCTCGCGAGCGTCCTGCTGGTCGGCTACTTCGCCCTGAACTGGTTCGCCATCACGCTGTTCGCCAAGACCAACACGGCGATCACCGTCTTCAAGGTCGTCGTCCCGACACTCACCGCCGGTGCGCTCCTGCTCGCCCACTTCGACACCGCGCACTTCACCGACCACGGCGGCTTCGCGCCGAACGGCTGGAGCGCCGTGTTCACGGCGGTGGCCGTCTCCGGCATCGTCTGGGCGTTCAACGGCTTCCAGTCCCCGCTCAACCTCGCCGGCGAGGCCCGCAACCCCGGCAAGTCGCTGCCCAAGGCCGTGATCGGCTCGATCCTGATCGCCCTGGTCATCTACGTCGCCCTGCAGATCGCCTTCCTCGGCGCCATCCCGTCGGCGGACCTGACGAACGGCTGGAGCAACCTCGGCTACACCTCGCCGCTGGCCGACCTGGCCATCGCCTGGGGCCTCAACTGGCTCGCACTGCTGCTGTACGCGGACGCCTTCGTCTCCCCCAGCGGCACCGGCATGATCTACGCCGCCACCACCTCGCGGATGATCCACGGCGTCCAGGAGAACGGCCACCTGCCGTCCCTGTTCGGGCGGGTGGACCGCAGGACCGGCATCCCCCGCCCGGCGCTGGTGCTCAACCTCGTGGTCGCCTTCGCCTTCCTCGCGGTCTTCCGCGGCTGGGGCTCGCTCGCCGAGATCGTCTCGGTGGCCACCGTGATCTCCTACGTCACCGGCCCGGTCGCGGTGATGGCGCTGCGCCGCCTGGCCCCCGAGCTGCCCCGCCCCGTCCGGCTGCGCGCCATGCCCGTGATCGCCCCGGTCGCCATGGTCTTCGGCTCGCTGGTGCTCTACTGGGCCCGCTGGCCGCTGACCGGCAAGGTCATCCTGCTGATGGCCGCCGGGCTGCCGATCTGGGCCTGGTACGAGCTGCGCAAGCCGTTCTCCGAGCTGAAGCCGCACCTCAAGGCCGGCGCCTGGATGATCGCCTACCTGTTCGTGATGGCCGGCGTCTCGTGGGCCGGCTCCACCGAGTTCGGCGGCGAGGGCTACCTCCCCGGGGGCTGGGACCTCCTGGTCGTCGCCGCGATCGGCCTGACCTTCTACGCCTGGGGCGTCCGCAGCGCCTGGGCCAACCCCTCCCTCGACGCGGTGAAGCGCGAACTCGCCGCCGAGGCGGAGGCCGGCGGGACCGGGGGAACCGAAGCCGAACCGCCGCACCGAACGGCCCAGCCCTCCCGGGTCTGAGGCACCGGGCGCCGCGGGCCCCGTGTGCCGCGCGAAAGCGCCGGCCGGGATTCTTTCCGGCCGGGGCGGTGGCGGGCCGCGGGGGGGGGGGGGGCGGGGTGG
>NZ_JBHXKE010000199.1:0-18920 GCF_042722765.1 Kitasatospora sp. NPDC058406 | reverse complement strand
GAGGCGTCCTCGGTGCCGGTGAACTTGATCGTCACCGACTGGCCCGCGTAGGCCGAGAGGTCGAAGGTGCGCAGCTGGTAGCCGGAGGCCGCGTCGGCGTTCGAGTACGTCTTCAGCGCCGTACCGTTCGCCGAGACCGTCAGCTTGTCGTAGGCGGTCGAGCCGGACTCACCGGTGTCGACGTGCAGGTAGAAGCTCAGCGTGGCCCTGCAGCCGGCCGGGACGGTCACCGTCTGGGCGAGCGTGTCGGTGCGGGTGGAGCCGTAGCCGTTCAGCCACGCCTTCCAGGTGCCGCCGTGCGGGGCCTGCGAGGCCGACTTGTCGACGACGCCGCTGGAGGTGGTCCAGGGTGCGGCGGTGCCGGTCTCGAAGCCCGCGTTGCCGAGCAGCTGCGCCGGGGTGCAGGTGCCGCCACCGCCGTTGACGGTCCAGCCGAAGGCGGTGCTGCCGGTCTTGTTCGCCGAGTCCTTCGCCGTCACGGTCACGTTGTACGTGCCCGCCGTCGTCGCGGTCCCGCTGATCACGCCGGTGGAGGCGTTGATCGACAGGCCGGCCGGCAGACCGGTGGCGGTGTAGGTGTAGGGGGTGGATCCGCCACTCGCCTGGATCTGCAGGTTCGCCGAACCGCCCACCGCGGTGGACTGGTTGCCCGGGTTGGCCACCGAGACGGTGCCGCTGCCCGCGGGCTTGGTCAGCAGGCACCCGCTGACGTTGAGGTCGATGACCCGCCCGGTGCCGAGGCAGGTGGTGAACCAGTAGGTCTCCTGCCCGTAGCTCTGGCCCTTGACGGCCTTGGTGGTGCCGTCGGCCGCCACCTCGCAGGGGTTGTTGATGGTGCACATCTGGCCGTCGTCGTTGCCGGTGTTGTTGATGCCGACGACCTTCTTGGTCGCGGCGTCGACGATCGGCGAACCGGAGGTGCCGTGCGTGGTGTTGCAGCCGGAGCTGTAGCGGATCGAGTCGCGCCAGGTCCACTCGTCCTCGCGCAGCGTGCCGACGAACCCGTTGATGGAGCAGTTCCAGGTCTGCTTCCAGTACGAGGACGGTATGAACATCGCCGAGCCGTCGACCGGGTGCGTGTCGCTGACGGTCAGCGCCGTCGCGCCGAACTTGGAGGTGATCGAACCGAAGGTGTCGGTGAGTTGGTACAGGGCGACGTCCGTGCCGGTCATCGTCGCGTACAGGATCCTGTCCGCCTGCACGGTGCCGAGCGAGCCGCCCGACGCGTTGAGGAGCGTGCCGCTGCGGCTGGCGCTCTGGTTCTGGATGACCTGGCCCGCCGTCGGCATGGTCGGCAGGCAGTGGCCGTTGGTGAGCATGAGGGCGCGGTCGGTGTCCACCGAGGAGGGGTAACGCACGAGCGAGGCGGAGCAGTTGCTCAGTGCGATGGTGGACGTCAGGTCACCGGCCTGTACCGCCTGCGCGGGGGTGGCAGTGACGCAGGTCAGAACCCCTGCGACGACTGCGCCCGCGGCGGACGCGGCGGCAAGTCTCTTGAACATGGCTCTCCTTGTGGGGGATGCGGGGCGTACGACCGGTTGCGGACGCCCGCGCCGCACGAAAGTGCCATGCCCACTTCAATCGGTCAACCATGCGTACGGAATTCGTCCGCCCGGATCCGCCCAGGGGCGCGGGGAGGCACCCGGAAGCGCCCGCAGGCGCACCGCCCGCCCCGCTCCGGACACCGCGAGGCCCTGATCCGGCCCGCTCCGGCCCGCTCCGGCCCGCTCGCCACCGACGACCGGGGCCGGCGAGCAGGCCGACAGCCCGGCCTCGGAATTCACTCCCCCGTCAGAGCCGTCACCACGTAGGCCACGTCATACGGCATCAGCGCCACCTCCAGGGCGCCGTCCTCGCCGCGCTCACCGCCCTCGGACGCGAACTCGACGACCACCGCGTCGGATCGGATCCGGACCCGTTCGCGCCAGGTCGTCCGCCGCATCCCGACCTTCCGCAGTCCCGTCGGCAGCGGCCTCGCGCCGGCTCGCCCGCGGACCGGCCTCCAGACCACCCCGTCCGGCCCGATCAGCAGCCGACCGGTGCGCCAACGCTCCTCCTGAGGAGGGTTCCTGACCATGCACATCACTCGGGCGGTCGCGCCCCCGGCGAGCTTCCGGGCGCGCACGAGATGCCTGCGCTCGACGATCCATCCGGCCGCGAGGGCCACGGCGCCGGTGAGCGCCAGGTCGGTGAGTACGCTCACCCTCCCAGTGAAGCAAAACCCGGACCGCGTGTCCGCCGCATCGCCACGATCGAGGTCGGCGACGGCACTCGGCACCGGCCGGCACCCGACACCGGTCGACGGCCGTGCCGGGCCGCGCCGGGCCGGACCGCGGTGGCCCGTCCCGCCGTTCGACGAGGAGCCGGGAGCAGCCGGGGCCGGCGGCCCGGCCGCGCTCAGCGCAGGTCGAGGACCGGCCGGGTCGAGAGCTCGTCGCCCATGCCCGTGCCGTCCGGCCCGTACACGAGCGCGGCCAGCTCCGTGTTCCGGTTGGCCGTGGCGAGGGGCAGCCACTCCAGGACGATGCCGTACCCGCCGCAGACCGACTCGCCGCCGTCGCCGCCGTGGATCGCGCCCGGGTCGCTGGTGATCTCGGACCGGTAGGTGTCGTAGGCGATCCGCAGCCCGAAGGCGTTCGGCCCGGTGTGCGGGCCGGTGTCGTCCTGGTACGGGCCGCGGTCGAGCGGGAACTCGTCGCCCCAGCGGAAGAGCGTCCCGGCGCCGGCGCCGCACGCGTGCTCCCACTCGTCGGGGTGCGGGAGCCGCAGCCCTTCCGCGGCCAGCGCCGCCGGGGTGTCGGCGAGCGGCTCGACGAGGTCCTCGTCCTCGACGGCCATCAGCAGCGTCGGCACGGTCACGGTCCGGTGCGGGCTGAGGTACCGGGCGAGGTGGAGCCGGAGGTCGTCGTCGAGACCGAAGCCCTGACTGACGCTCTCCTCCCGGTAACAGTCGAGGAGTTCGGCCGACGGCTGCCACGCCGCCAGGTCGAACCCGACCGTGACCCGGCCACCCGGCACCAGCGCGAACAGCCGCTCCCCGCGCTCGACCAGCACCCGGTGCAGCGGCGCGCCCAGGTGTTCGACCGTCTCGACCTGCTCCGGTCGACCGCCCACCACGTCGGCCGCGCGGGCGGCCAGGCGGGTGGCGGTGGCGAGGTCGAGCCGGCGCCAGGCGGCAAGGGTGAGGGAGGAGAGCGGTTCGAGGGCCATGCGCGGAGTCTGGCACACGCCACCGACAACGGAGTTGTGCCCCGGCGGGCGCCGCCGCGCGGCTCGACGGCCGGCACGCCCGGCCGCGCCGACGGGGCGCCGGGGAGGCACCGGCGAGGCACCGGGGAGCGGGGGCGCGTGGGTGCGCGCGGAGGTCCCGGGTCCGCGAGGCGCCGGCGGGATCGTGGACGAACCCTTTCGAGTCGGACTACCTGCCGTGTCGATCCCACCAGTGATTCATCATTTAATTAACCTCTCCCCGAGCCGAGTCATCGCTCGCAAGAGACTTCGGCCAGGACGGGCCGACGACCATCGGAGGAGCCGCAGTGGCGCAGGCAGCGAGGCGGGGCCGCCCCTCGACGGGGGCGCGGGAAGCGGTGCTCAGGGCCGCCGGAGAGATGCTCGGGGACGCCGGGCTGGCGCTGTCCACCAAGGAGATCGCGCACCGCGCGGGCGTCGCGGAGTCGAGCATCTTCTACCACTTCGGCGACCGGCGCGGCTTGATCCAGGCCGTCATCGGACAGTACCTGCCGGTGTTCGCCGACACCACCGCCGTCCTCGGCGAACGGCCCGCGCCGCCGGCGGACGGCGGTCCGGCCGGCGACCCGGACCTCCAGGCCGACCTCGCCGCCATGCTCACCGGGCTGGAGGACTTCTACCGGCGGATCATGCCGATCCTCGGCGCCATGCAGTCCGGCCGCACCTTGCGCGACCTCCTCGTGGCGCACGGCGGCGAGATCGGACCGCACCTCGCGCTCCGGCCGGTCGGCGACGCGCTGCGCGTCCACCAGGCGGCCGGACGCCTCGCCGCCGGGCTCGACCCGGTCACCGGCGCACTGCTCCTGATCGGCGCCGCTCACCAGCGCGCGCTCTACCACTACCTGCTGGGCGACGACGCCGACCGCTTCGTCCCGCCGGTCGAAACGGTGGCCCGCACCCTGCTCCCGACCTTCGCCCCCTGACGGGCGGGGAGGCAGGGAGGCGGGGGGCAGGGGGGCGGGATCGTGGGAGGGCAGCCCGCCGGGCAGACGGACGACGGATCGGCGGGCAGACCGGAGGCAGTCGCCCGGGCAGCGGAGCGGCCGAGCACGCCGGGAGGGGAAGCGCCCTCCGCCGGCCCGGCGGAGGGCAGCCCCGGTCACGGCTGCGGGAAGGTCTCCTCGTCCACGTCGCTGGTCTTGGCGTTCCCGCCGACCTTCGCGGTCAGCGTGATCGACCACGTGGTGGCCGTCCGGCCGGTCTCGTAGGACAGCGTGTCGTCGAACTTCGTGTAGGAGCAGTTCTGGGTGAACATCTTCAGCGAGGTGTCCCAGTCGACGCCGTCGGAGAAGAAGACCTCGTAGGTGCCGTCCTCGATGCCGTCGATCGACGCCTTCTTCCCCTTGCCGACGTACAGCGAGTGGACCGCCTTGGTGTTCTGGGAGAGCGTCACGACCGAGTCGGAGCTGCCACCCGTGTTGTCGACCTCCAGCCCGCCCTCGCCGCGCAGGCGGCCCTTGCGGATCATGGTGCCGTTGTCGAGCGAGCGGGCCTGCAGCTGCGGGGTCTGCGGGACGTTGAAGGTCGTCGGGTAGCCCGCGGCGGTCATCTGGGCGAGCGCGGCGGGCACCCCCTTGAGGCCCTCGGAGAGGCCGACCGAGGCGAAGGCCGAGGTCGTGGTGCAGACGCCCTTCCCCTTGATGTCGGTGCGCACCTTCGTCAGGTCCGTGGACAGCTGGGAGAGCGCGGTCACCAGCTGGCGCCGGACGGTGGTGACGGTGTCCGGCTCGCCGGACAGGCCCAGCCCGCTGCTGGCGGAGTTGGCCGCGGTGGCCGCCTCCTGGAGCGAGAGGGCGAAGGCGTCGAGGCTCCCGGCGGGGTTGAGCTTGGCCAGGGCGGCGTTGACCGGGTCGATGTAGCCGGCCAGCACCGGGCCGTACGGGGGCTTGGTGGGAGTCGGCGTCGGCGTGGGGGTCGGCGTGGGAGTGGGAGTGGCGGACCGGGAGCTCTCGGTGCGGCCCCCCGCGGCGTCCGAACTGCCGGAGCTCTTCGAGCTGCCGCCGGAACAGGCCGTCAGCAGCAATGCGGTACCGACCGCCAGGCCGATCTTGGTCACGGACCTCATGCCGCTCCCCCGGAATTCTCTCGGTGCTCTCTCGTGCACGCTCCGTGCACTCTGCAATCCCCGCGCACATGATCCCGACCCGATGAGACGCGGTCAACAGGGCGCACAGGCAGCGCACAGAATCTCACAGGGAGCGCACAGGGGGCGCGCGGGCCGGACCTCCGGGTCAACTACGATCGGCTCGTGTTGAGCCTCACGGGAATGCCCCTCCAGATCATCGCCTCCGTCGTCGCGATCGGCGTCTTCGCCGCCACGATGTGGCTCTGGCCGAGATTCGGCGGGAACGGTCTCAGGGCCTGGTCGGGGCGGATCGGGGCGTTCCTCGCCACCCAGGTCACGGTCCTGGCCGCCATGGGGCTGATCGCCAACGGCTACTTCGGCTTCTACAGCTCCTGGAGCGACCTGCTGGGCACCAACGGCAAGCCCGGCACGGTCGTCGACCACCAGCCGAACGCCGCCGCGTCCCTCTCGGTCACCGGCGAGAAGAGCATGTACTCGGCGCAGGGCTCGGCCCGCGACCGCTCCGGGCTGATCCAGGAGGTCGCCGTCAGGGGAACCGCGAGCAGCCTGAGCAGCGACGCCTACGTCTACCTGCCGCCGCAGTACTTCCAGCCGGAGTACGCGCAGCAGAAGTTCCCGATGGCCCTGGTGCTGGCCGGCTACCCCGGCTCGGCGGAGAAGCTCATCACGCTGATGCAGTACCCGGCGTCCGCCCTCACCGCGATCGAGGAGAAGAAGCTGCCGCCGACCGTCCTGGTGCTGATGCGCCCGACGCTGGTCGGCAACCGGGACACCGAGTGCATGGACGTCCCCGGCGGCCCGCAGGTGGAGACCTTCTTCACCAGCGACCTGCCGAAGGCCCTGGCCGGCAACTACCGGATCGGCACCGACCCGGCCAACCGCGCGGTGATCGGCAACTCGACCGGCGGCTACTGCGCGCTCAAGTTCGCGCTGCGCAAGCCCGACGCCTACCGGGCGGCGATCTCGCTCTCCGGCTACTACACCGCGCCGATCGACGAGACCACCGGCGACCTGTTCGGCGGCAACGACCGGTTGAAGCAGGAGAACGACCTCGTCTGGCGGCTGAAGAACAAGCCCGCCGAGCCCGTCGCCCTGCTGCTCGCCACCAGCTACGACGAGAACAACTACGAGGGCACCCAGGCGATGGTCGACTCCTTCAAGGCGCCGACCAAGCTCTCCACCATCACCCTGGACACCGGCGGGCACAACTTCCACACCTGGACCAGGGAGATCCCGCCCGCCCTGGAGTGGCTGGGCAAGCACCTGACGATGCCCCAGCCCGCCTAGGGCGTAGCGGACGGCGCGGGCGCACCGCGCACGGACCGCCCGAACGAGTGATCCCGCGAGGATCACAGGCGGCTCACACCCCCGTCTCACCCTTCTCTCAGCCGGGCGCCCGAACGTAGCGCCCATGACCACGACCAGCTTCTCCCCGCCGGCCGGCGAACCCTGGCCGGAGGCCGCGAACTACCCGCCGCCGCAGCTTCCGCCCGCCGGACCGGCGGGGCCGGCCGGCCCCGCCGCCGACGTCCCGCAGGCACGGCCCGCCGAGCCCCCGCTCTACCCCGAGTTCCCGCTGCCGCCCGTCGGCCCGAAGGGCCCGGCATCCTGGGCCCACCGCCTGCGGACCCTGCCGGCCCGGACCTGGCGCGGGCGCGCGGAGGACCCGCGCTGGGTCCGGCCCGCCCTGCTCGCGCTGCTGGCCGCGACCGCCGTCCTCTACCTCTGGGGCCTGTCCGCCTCGGGCTGGGCCAACGCCTTCTACTCGGCCGCCGTGCAGGCCGGCAGCGAGAGCTGGAAGGCCTTCTTCTACGGCTCCTCGGACGCCGGGAACTTCATCACCGTCGACAAGCCGCCGCTGGCGCTCTGGCCGATGGCGCTCTCGGCCCGTGTCTTCGGGCTCTCCTCCTGGTCGGTGCTGGCCCCGCAGGCGCTGATGGCCGTCGCGACCGTCGCCACCCTGTACGCGACGGTGCGCCGCCGCTTCTCCCCGTTGGCCGGGCTCCTGGCCGGCGTCGCCCTGGCCCTGACCCCGGTGGCGGCGCTAATGTTCCGCTTCAACAACCCGGACGCCCTGCTGGTGCTGCTGCTCACCCTGGCCGCGTACGGGCTGGTGCGGGCGACGGAGACCGCGAGCACCCGGTGGCTGGTGTTCACCGGGGCGATGTTCGGGCTGGCGTTCCTCACCAAGACCCTGCAGGCGTTCCTGGTGCTCCCCGGCTTCGCGGTGGTCTACCTGGTGGTGGCGCCCACCGGACTCTGGCGGCGGGTCCGGCAGTTGCTGGCCGGCGGGCTGGCGATGGTGGTCGCGGGCGGCTGGTGGGTGGCGGTGGTCGAGCTGGTGCCGGCCTCGGCCCGCCCGTACGTCGGAGGTTCGCAGGACAACAGCTTCCTCTCCCTCACCTTCGGCTACAACGGCCTCGGCCGGCTCAACGGCAACGAGACCGGCAGCGTCGGCGGCGGCAACCGGGCCCGGTTCCCGGCCGGGATGGAGGCGCCCGCCGGCGGCGCTCCGACCGTGCGCGGCGGGGGCGGCTGGGGCGAGACCGGCATCACCCGGATGTTCGACGGCAACATCGGCGGGCAGATCGCCTGGCTGATGCCGGCCGCGCTCGTCCTGCTGCTGTTCGGCCTCTGGGCGACCCGCCGGTACGCCCGGACGGACACCGCGCGGTCGGCCTTCCTGGTCTGGGGCGGCTGGCTGGTCTGCACGGCGCTGACCTTCAGCTTCATGTCGGGGATCTTCCACGAGTACTACACGGTGGCGCTGGCCCCGGCGGTCGCGGCCCTGGTCGGCATGGGCGTGGACGGGCTCTGGCGGGCGCGGCACCGGCTGCCGTACGCGGCCGTCCTGGCCGGGACGCTGGCGGTCACGGTGTCCTGGGCGTTCGTCCTGCTCGGGCGGAGCTCCGACTTCCTGCCCTGGCTGCGCTGGACGGTGCTGGTCGGCGGGCTGGTGTCGGCGGTCGCGCTG
Organism: Kitasatospora sp. NPDC058406; assembly: GCF_042722765.1. NCBI lineage: Bacteria > Bacillati > Actinomycetota > Actinomycetes > Kitasatosporales > Streptomycetaceae > Kitasatospora > Kitasatospora sp. NPDC058406. The sequence continues at coordinate 10,611 of NZ_JBHXKE010000199.1, read as the reverse complement.
GCGGCGGCCGGGCCGCTGGCCGCCCGGCTCGCACCGCGTGAGAGCGCCCGGGGCGTACAGGACGCGCCGGACGCACAGGGCGGCGGCGCGCACGGCGACGGCGGTCCCGGGGCGGACGACGCGCACGGTGTGAACGGCGTGAACGGCGCTCCGAGGAACGGGCGTCAGGGCCACCGGCTCGCCGGGCGGCTGACCACCGTGGCCGGTCTGGCGGGTGCCGCGGCGGCGCTGGGCGGTCCGGCGGCGTACGCGGTGGACACCGTCAACACCGCGCACACCGGCTCGATCGTGACGGCCGGCCCGGCGGTCGCGGGCGGGTTCGGACCGGGCGCGATGCGACGCGGGCCCGGTGGCGGGCCGGGCGGCGAGGGGATGTTCTGGATCAACGGCCAGCAGGTCGCTCCCCCGCAGGACGGCGGCCAGGGCGGGGGTCCGGGCACCCCGCCGCAGGGCGGCCGGGGCAACCGGCCGGGCGGCGGCCAGGGCACCGGCGGCCTGCCGGGCGGTGGCCAGTCGGTCTACGGCGTCATGGGCGGCCCCGGCGGCATGGGCGGGCTGCTCAACGGTGCCAAGGTGAGCGACGAGGCCGCCGCCCTGCTGAAGCAGGACGCCGACCGCTACCGCTGGGCCGCCGCGACCAGCGGCTCGCAGAACGCCGCCAGCTACCAACTGGCTTCCGGGGTACCGGTGATGGCGCTCGGCGGCTTCAACAGCACCGACCCGTCGCTCACGCTGAGCGCCTTCCAGCAGTACGTGAAGGAGGGCAAGGTGCACTGGTTCATCGCCGGCAGCGGCGGCCCGGGCCGGACGGTCGGCACGGGCGCAGGCGCAGGCGGTACGGGCGCGGACGGCGAGGGCGCAGGCGGCACAGACGGCGCAGGCGGCACGGCCCCGAACGGCACGACACCTGACGGCACTTCGCCCGACGGCACGGACGCCAACGGCAGTGGCCCCGGCGCCCCGACCGCGGGCACCGCGGGCCCGAGCGGCCCCGGATCGGCGGATTCGCCGACCGCACAGATCGAGAGCTGGGTCACCAGCCACTACACCGCCCGGACGGTCGGCGGCTCGACCGTCTACGACCTCACCCAGCCGCCCACCTCCTGACCCACCGGGCACCGGAAGGCGCCCGCGGGCACCGAGCACGACACAGCAGGGGCGCGCCACGGCACTCGGATCCCGAGCCGCCGTGACGCGCCCCGCGCGCGTCGGATCAGGTCATCCCGCGGTGTCGGTCGCGCAACGCGTCCCGGCGGCGGGCACCGTGCCGTCGAGCAGGAAGGCGTCCACCGAGGTGCGGATGCACGCACTCCAGCCGTAGCCGGTGTGCCCGTCGCCGTCGCGGGTCAGAAGGACGGCGTTGCCCAGCTGGGCGGCGAGCTTCTCCGCCGAGGCGTACGGCGTGGCCGCGTCGCCCGTGGAGCCGACCACGACGATGGTGGACGCGCTCTTCGAGGCGATCGGGTGCGCCTTCTCGGCCGAACGGAAGGCCCAGGTCCGGCAGTCGGGGTCGAACAGCGCCGTGTCCGGCTCGTGCCGGGTGATCAGCGGGGCCTTGGCGGCCAGGTCGGCGTACGCGGCCTCCAGCTCGGCGCCGGCGGCGACGTTGGTCGCACCGTCGGCGCAGTGGATCGCGGTGTAGGCGTCGGCGGAGACGATGTAGTGCCCGTCCTTGTCGCGACGGTTGGAACTGTCGGCGCGGGCGAGCAGGTAGTCGCCCTTGCCGCGGAGCATCGCCCAGCCGATGTCGTTGCGCAGGGAGTCCCAGCTCGGCTGGCCGCCGTAGAGCCCGTCGATGATGCCAACCCAGGCCGCGTTGGCGGTGAGGGTGCGCCCGCTCGCCGTGGTGAGCGGCTTCTGCTTGAGGCCGTCGAGGAAGTCGGCGAGCTTCTCGGCCGCCTTGGCCGGGTCCTTGCCCATCGGGCACTGGTCCTTCTTCGCGCAGGCCGCGGAGAAGTCCTTGAAGGAGCGTTCGAAGGCCGCGTACTGGGCGATGTTGTGCTGGAGCAGTGGCATGGACGGGTCCACGGCGCCGTCGAGGACGAGCCGGCCGACGCGGTCCGGGAACTCCTCCGCGTAGAGGGCGCCGACGTACGTGCCGTAGGAGAGACCGAAGTAGGTCAGCTTCTGGTCGCCGAGCGCGCCGCGCAGCACGTCCATGTCGCGGACGGTGTTGCGGGTGCCGAGGAAGGGCAGCACCTTGCCGTACTTGGCCTGGCACGCGTCGGCGAGGACCTTGCCGTGGTCGACGCCGAGCGCGTCGGTGGTGACCCATCCGTCGCGGGCCTTGTCGTCGAGGCAGTTCACCGGGGCGGTGAGGCCGACGCCGCGCGGGTCGAAGCTGACGGTGTCGTAGCGCTCGCCCACGGCGCCCTGGAACTGCTTGGGGTTGCGCTGGAGGAAGCCGACGCCGGAGCCGCCCGGACCGCCGGGGTTGACGAGGACGGAGCCGATCCGCTGGTCCGGCTTGCCGGCGGGGCTGCGGACGATCCCGACGTCGATGGTGTCGCCCGCCGGGTTGGCGTAGTCGAGCGGCACCTTGAGGGTGGCGCACTGCACCGCCGACTCGTCGAGCTTGTCGGTCTTCGGGTCGTCCTTGCAGGCCGCCCAGCCGAGTTGCTGACCGTAGAACGGCTGGAGTGCCGGATCCGCCTGGCCCGTGGGCTTGACCGTCGGGGTCGGGGTCGGCGTGGGGCTGGGGGTGTCCGCCGGGGTCGGCGTCGCGGTCACGACGGGGGACGGCGTGCCGGAGGCCGCGTCGGTGGATCCGGCCGAACTGGTGCAGCCTGCCAGCAGGGCGGCTACGGCGACGGCGGGAAGGGCGCCGCGGGAGAACCGGGTGATCATCGAGTGCACCGCACACGAATATCATCCGGTCATCACACTGATCATCTCGCCCCCACCCTCCGGCGTCCGTGGCGCTGGGACAAAGTCCGGCGAACCAAGAGGAATCGTTTCCTCAGCCACGCACCTGCCGCTCAGCGGTCACGCGCCCGCCCACTCTCCCGCCCGGCCGGGCCGCCGCTCGACCGCCCGACCGACCGGCCACGGCTCATCAGCTCCCGTCATCCGCCGCACTGTTGCAGCATGGCCGTCTTGTCCGCCTCCGTGACGGGCAGCCGGTACTTCAACGACACCTGCGCGAACCGCACCGCGTACGCGCACCGGATCTCCGGCGCGGCGGGCAGCCAGGCGGACGGGCCGGAGTCGCCCTTCGAGGCGTTCTGCGAGCCGTCGGCCGGGATCAGGTTGAGCGGGTCGTTGGCGATCTGCACCCGCTTGGCCTTGTCCCACGTGGCCGCACCCATCTGCCAGTCGTAGGAGAGCGGCATCACGTGGTCGATCTGTATCTTCGAGGCCTGCTGCTTGGACCACTGCACCGTCCTGCCGGTGTACGGGTCGTGGATGGTCATCGAGGTGACCACGCAGGAGGACCCGTCCTTGCGCTCGACCGCCGTGCCGTCCCGGGCCAGCAGGTCGTTGCGGGTGTCGCACTTGTTGTGGCCGCCGGGGACGCCGTCCACGTTGTCGGTCCAGGCCGGGCCGAACTCGTCGCGGTCGTATCCGTCCTTCGAGCCGGTCCTGGCGGTGGCCACCCTGGCTATCAGCTCCCGGCCGGCGCTCAGCTCCTCGGGCGAAGTCAGCGGTCCCAGACCGGGCTTGGTGCCGTCGGGGTTCTGCAGCGGGCTGGTGCCCGGGCCGGCGGCGCCCGCCGCCCCGGGGGATCCCGCCCCCGCGGAGGCCGCGTCGGCGGCCCGCTTCCCGGCGCCGGAGCAGCCGGTCAGCGCCAGGGCGGATATCAGGAAGACGGTGGCGGCGGACAGAGCGGTGCGACGGGCGGGCACGGAGGACTCCCCAGGTGGCGGGCGACTGACGGCGCACCAGCAGACCAGCCGCCCCACACCCGGTCAAGGGGGCACAACACGGAGCATTTCGATCATGTCGAAGGTCACACCCGGAAGGTCGCGCCCGGAAGGGCCGGCGCGGACCACGCAGGCGACGCCCGCACCGTCGACACGGCCGGGGCCGAGCCCGCGGGCCGGGCCGGTGCCGGTGCCGCTCAGCCGCCGATCGCCGACATCGGGCGCGCCGGCCGGACGAACCCGGCGGCGCCGATGGCGTGGCCCGGCCCCTTCCCGGCGATCGCGGCGCGCCAGGCGGCCTCGATGCGGGCGTCACCTTCGTCGTCCCCGCCGCCGTCCCCGTCGCGGAGCAGTGCGCGCAGGTCCGACTCCTCGGTGGCGAAGAGGCAGTTGCGCAACTGTCCGTCGGCGGTGAGCCGGACGCGGTCGCAGCCGCCGCAGAACGGCCGTGTCACCGAGGCGATCACGCCGACCACGGTGTCCGTCCCGGCGATCCGCCACTCCTCCGCCGGCGGGGTGCCGCGCCGGCCGGACCCGGCGGGCCCCGCCCCCTCCTCCCCGGCGGCCCGGCCGGTCGGCAGCAGCTCCCAACGGGCACCGAGCGCGGCCAGGATCTCGTCGGCGGTGACCATCCGGGCCCGGTCCCAGGCGCCCTGGGCGTCCAACGGCATGGACTCGATGAACCGCATCCGGTAGCCGTGCTCGGCGGCGAACTCCACCAGCGGGACGAGTTCGTCGTCGTTGACGCCGCGCACCGGCACCGCGTTGACCTTGACCGGGGCGAGGCCGGCGTCCCGTGCGGCGGCCAGGCCCGCGAACACGTCGGCGATCCGGTCGCGGCGGGTGATCGCGGCGTACCGCTCGGGCCGCAGGGTGTCCAGGCTGACGTTGACCCGGTGCAGCCCGGCGGACTTCAGCTCCGCGGCGGTGCGGGCCAGTCCGATGCCGTTGGTGGTCAGGGACACCTCGGGTCCGAGCGCGGCGATCCGCCGGACCAGGCCGGGCAGGCCGCGCCGGAGGAGCGGTTCGCCGCCGGTGAGGCGGACGGACCTGATCCCGAGCCGGCGCACCGCGATCCGCACCAGCCGGACCACCTCGTCGTCACCGAGCAGCTCGGCCCCGGGCAGCCAGGCGAGGCCCTCGGCCGGCATGCAGTAGGTGCAGCGCAGGTTGCAGCGGTCGGTGAGGGAGACCCGCAGGTCGGTGTGGACCCGGCCGAAGCGGTCCACCAGCGGGCGCGGTGCGGAGTTCATCGGCCCAGTACAGGGGGGTCGGCGCGGAAACTCCAGCGGCCGAACCGCCGGGCCGCGGGCGCCCGGCACCCGCCCCGGTTGTGGCTTCGTCCAAGGGTCACCCGCCGGGGCTGCGGGCCGCCCTGCCGGACCGGCAGGCTGGACGCATGCAGAACGAGGACGCGGTCACCGCGCTGGTCCTGGCGGCGGGCGGCGGGCGACGGTTGGGCGGGCGGCCGAAGGCACTGGTCCCGTACCGGGGACGGCCGCTGGTGGAGCACGCGGTGGCGGCGGTGCGGGCCGGCGGCTGCCGGGAGGTGACGGTGGTGCTGGGCGCGGCCGGGGAGCGGGTCCGGTCGACGGCGCACCTTCCGGGCTGCCGGCTGGTGGCCAACCCGGACTGGGAGTCCGGCATGGGCTCCTCACTGCGGGCCGGGATGGCCGCGCTGCCGTCGCCGACCCGGGCCGTGCTGGTGATGCTGGTGGACACGCCGGGGGTGGGCGCGGCGGCCGTGGCCCGGCTGCTGGCGGCCCACCGGGCGGGCGCGGAGCTGGCCGCGGCGGCGTACGGCGGGCGGCGGGGGCACCCGGTGCTGATCGGGGCCCGGTACTTCGCCGAGGTGACGGCGGGGGCGGTCGGGGACGCGGGCGCGCGGGCTCTGCTGGCGGCGCACGCCGAGGGGATCACGCTCGTCGAGTGCGCCGATGTCGCCACTCCGGACGACCTGGACACGCCTGCCGACCTCGCCCGTTGGGGTGCGGGGTGACGCGGGTACCGCTCTTCTTCGAACGGATCCCCCTCCGGGGTGGAACCGCCCTCCTCCTCCCCGCCGAGGAATCGAGCGCACACCCCTGATTCCTCCCTGAGGATTGCCTCATTCCGCGCCGCGGTCCGCGGGTTTCGGGGAGCATGGGACCCGTCCCTCCTCCCCGATTCGAACGGACGGTGCCCGCGATGGCCGGACTGCCCGACGACTTCACCGGACACGACCCGGCCGGCCGCGGGCCGGGGACCGGGGGTGGCGCCCGGGCGATCCGCTGCCCCGCCTGCCGGCGCGAGCACCTGTACGAGCCGCCGTCGCTGCCCTGCCCGTGCGGAGCCTCGCTGAAGGTGCCGCTGCTGCGCGGGGGCGTGCCGGTGCAGGTGCGGTTCCGGTCCTGGGAGGACTCCTGGCTGAACATGCGCTGCCCGCACTGCGGCCGTTCCGACCAGTGGCCGCAGCCCGAGTTCACCTGCAACTGCGGGGCCACCGTCCGGCTCCCGGTGGACCGCACCACCCGGCTGGGCGGCGGCGCGTCCACCGGGCCGCTGGGCACCGCCGCCGGACCCCGCGCCTCCCACCCGTACCCGGCGCGGCCGACCCAGCCGCTGGACGCGCCGCCCGCCCCGGCGCCGACCGCAGGGGCGAGCGGCCCCGCCACGCCGTGGCGGCGGCGGGCGCCGTTCCGTCCGCACCCGGTGCGGACCTCGCAGGACGCGGTGTTCACCGCCGCCCGCTACCTGGAGTGGCTGGGCTTCGACGACCTGGAGCTGACCGAGGCTCAGGAGCGCGACGGGGTGACGCTGCTGGGCAGCCGGATGGTCGCCCAGGTGGACACCTGGACCGAACCGGCGGACGTGAAGTCGGTGGAGTGCCTCTGGCTGCAGACCCTGCACGCCGAGGAGATGGCCGCCGCGATGTTCACTCTTGCGGGCTATTCGCACCAGGCCACGGTGCGCGGGGAGCAGCTGCTGGTGGCCCTGTTCAGCCTGGACCTGGCGGGGGTGCCGCAGCCCGCCAACGGCGCCGCCGAGGCCCTGATGGAGACCGGCTGGACGTCCTGAGCCCCCGTTCGGACCCGACCCGCCGACCGCTGATCGTTTAGACGAAAACCCGCCCGAGCGCAACAACCTCCGCTCGTGATCTGGTGCACAAGCTCGCCCCCGTGTTGAATTGCCGCCACAGCGCGGGCCCGGGGGCGTGTCATGCCACGAGGGGCAGGGTCCGCGTCCTGCTGGATGGCGCGCACAAGGAGGTGGCGTTGTCGGAGCACGGATGGGGCCCGAGCGGCCGGGACGGGCGGGGGCGGGCGACCGCACCCCAGGAGCCGGGGGACACCGTGTGGCGGCTGCGGTCCCGGGCGTGCTGGCGGGAGGCCGCGGAGCTGTTACGCCCGGCCGCCGAACGAGATCCGACAGCGGCGCTGGCCAGAGCCGAACTCCTGATCGAACAATGCCTGTTCACCGCAGCGAACTGGTCCCAGGCGGAACAGGCGCTGCGGCTCGCCGAGGCCGGGGCGACCTCCACCGAACAGCGCGCGGCGGCGGCCTGCGCACGCGGCTTCCTGGCGTACGCTGCCAGCGTGCTGAGTGCGCGGGACCGGCTCGACGAGGCACAGGCGGCGCTCGGGCGCACGTCCGCGCTGCTGCCGCCGGACGCACCGGGCCGTCCGCTGCTGGACTTCCGCCGGGGGCTGGTCGCGGAGAACCTGCTGCGCGACCCGACGGCGGCCTGGATCGCCTACCGCCGGGCGCACGACGGCGCGGGCGAGCGCGGGGACGACCTGCTGCGCTCCTCCACCTGGCGGCACCTGGCGGCCCTGGCCCTGGCCGCAGGCGACCGCGAGCGGGCCCGCGAGGGGTTCGAGGCCTCGCTCCGGCTCCGCGAGCAGTTGGGCTTCACGGTCGGGGTGGCGCCCGCGCTGGCGGCGCTGGCCGAGGTCTCCGAACCGGCCGAGGCCGCCCGGCTCCGGGCGGAGGCGGCCCGGCTGGTGAAGGCGCTCGGGGGTGTTCCGGTCTGGCTCGCGCGCCAGCTGAGCGCGGCGCGCACGCCGGGCGCTCCCCCGGACGGACGCATCGGAAGGCAGGCCCAGGGACCGATCAGCTAAGGTGAGCCTAACTTGGCCGGGTCGAGCAGTGACCCGGCCAGGTTCGCCTTGCCGTTCCCGGGCTCCGCCAGGCCTACGTCCGGCCGGGCCCGGACGCAGGGCGCAACGACGGCGAGGGCACCCGGGGTGCGTCGACGACGGACGCCCCCGCCGGGCGCGGGACCGGGCGGTCCGGCACGGGCTCCGGTCGACCCGATGGGGCCCGCACCATGACCGTGAGCAGCACCCGGCCCGGCCCCGCGCCGCGCGCCTCCGCCGCCGTCGAAGCGGCACTCGCCCTACCGCCGTCACGGCCCGTCACCACCGCACCCGGCGCTGCGGGTTGCACCGACCCGGGAGCCGACAGCACCGCCGTCCTGGGCACCACCGTCCCGGGCGCCGCAGCCCCGGGCAGCACCGCCCCGGGCGCCGCGGTCTACCGGCGGCTCGGCGAGCTCCTGCCGGCACTCCGGGTGCACTGCGCCCCGCCGCGCACCGGCCGGGGCTGGATCGCCGGGGCCGACCTCCTGACCCACCCGGAGGCACTGCGCGAACTGATCGCCCACGACGCCCGGCAGGGCCTGGCCCGGTACGGGCGGCCACTGCGTCCGGACGTGGCCGCCGGGTTCGGCCTGCACCGCTTCGTCTGGCCGGTCTCGCTGCTGTTCACCCTGCCGTGGTTCCTGGAGCGCCGGGTGCCGCTGCTCACCCCCGCCGACATCTCGATCCGTCGCCGCACCGGCGAGCTGACGGTCCGTCCGGGCGCCTTCGTCTGCCTGCCCGACGACCCGGCGGCCGCCCCGGGCGGCGCGACGGCCCGACCGGAAGCGCCGGACACGGCGGGCACGGCGGCCGAGACGCCGTGCGCCGTGCGCCGTCACACCGCCCGCACGGTGCCCGACGAGGCGGCGCTGGCCGGCGAACTGCGCATCGCCCTGGCCGACTTCCTGACCCCGCTGCTGGCGGCCTTCCGGCCGGAGGTGCGACGCGGTCCGCGCACGCTCTGGGCGATGGCGACGGACGCCGCGGTCGAGAGCCTCTGGCACGCCGCCGGGCTGTTCGGCGAGGAGGAGCGCGCCCGGGCCGAGTTGTCCGCGCTGCTCGCGCCGGGCCTACAGGACGCGCGCCCGGCGCCGGAGTGCGCGCCCTTCACGCCGGGCGCCGGGTTCACCGGCCCCGCGTCCGGCTCCGCAGTGCACTTCGACCGCTGCCGGGCCAGTTGCTGCCTCGTGTACACCGTCGAGGCCGAGGCGATGTGCGCGGGCTGTCCCCGCGTCACGCGAGGTTGACGGCACTCCTCCCGGCGCGGAACGGGTCGGGGGCGGAATTCCGGGAGACACCCGCCCGGAATTCATATGACGATGCGACTTATCCCCCGCCAGAAATCCCTCTCGTCAGCGCATTGACGGCAAATCAGCCATTCTCGGGCCGAGCATCGGTCATGATGGTCCCCGCCATCACGACGCAGGAATTGCGACGCAGGAAAGCGAGGCTGGTCCAGGCGATGAAATTGTCCGACATACCGCTTGGTTGGGCCGTCACCGGCGTTGCGGTGCTGCTGGTCAGCGCCCTGCTGGTGGCCCTGGTCCGGAGTCGGGGATCCACCACCGGATCGGGTGGCCAGGATTCCTGGGAGCGTTCCGAGGAACGCCGCCGCCGCAAGGAGTCCCTGTACGGCGGGGCCTCGTACACGCTGCTGTTCTGCTGCGCAGCCGTCGCCGCCGCGCTGTCCTTCCACGGGCTGGTCGGCTTCGGGGTGCAGAACCTCAACCTCTCCGGCGGGTGGGAGTACCTGGTCCCGTTCGGTCTCGACGGCGCGGCGATGTTCTGTTCCGTACTCGCCGTCCGCGAGGCCAGCCACGGCGACGCCGCGCTCGGCTCCCGCCTGCTGGTCTGGCTCTTCGCGGGCGCCTCGGCCTGGTTCAACTGGGTGCACGCCCCGCGCGGCTTCGGCCACGCCGGCGCCCCGCAGTTCTTCGCGGGGATGTCGCTCTCGGCCGCCGTGCTGTTCGACCGGGCCCTCAAACAGACCCGCCGGGCCGCCCTGCGCGAGCAGGGACTCGTCCCCCGCCCTCTGCCGCAGATCCGGATCGTCCGCTGGATGCGCGCTCCGCGCGAGACCTACGCGGCCTGGTCCCTGATGCTGCTGGAGGGCGTGCGGAGCCTGGACGAGGCGGTCGACGAGGTCCGCGAGGACAAGCGCGAGAACGCCCTGGAGAAGGAGCGGCGCAAGCTCGCCGGACGTCGCGAGCGGGCCGAGATCCGGGCGATCAACCGCACCCACAGTGTCTGGCGCCAGCGCAGCGGCGGCTCGTCGTCGGGGGCCCGGCAGCTGGAACCCGGCCCGGAGTCCGCCATAGCGGGCGGCCCCGGCGGCACCGACGGGGCCGGAGCGGTCGAGGGCGCGGCCGCCGAGGGGACACCGGCGCAGCCGGGCCTCCCGGCCCGCCCGGAACGGCGCACCATCGACCTGACGACGGAGGAGGACACCGTGGCCCTGCCCCGGCTGGACTCGCTGGAGCGCAAGCTGAAGGACCTGGAACAGCAGTTCGGCTGAGGCCCCGGGGAGCTGCGCGCCCGCGAACCCACGGGTCGGCCGACCCGTCGGCCCGCGGGCCGACGGGTTCCCGGGCCGGGCCGCCGCCGGGCGCAGGCCCGCCGCCGCCCCG
>NZ_JBHXKE010000198.1:0-18936 GCF_042722765.1 Kitasatospora sp. NPDC058406 | reverse complement strand
TTACATTCCGAACCCGGAAGCTAAGCCTCACAGCGCCGATGGTACTGCAGGGGGGACCCTGTGGGAGAGTAGGACGCCGCCGAACAATCATTGTGAAGAACCCCCGTCCGGGATACGGACGGGGGTTCTTTGCGTTTCCGGAGAAGTCGAGAGAAATCGAGAGAAGTCGACGGGAATTGCGGCGACGGACGGATCGTCACCCCCCCACCGCCAGGGGTGGACCTAGCACCACCCCGGATTCGGGGTAGGACGGCCAGTGCCCGGCCGGCGGTGGGACGGAAGACTTGACCACGGCGGTCGGAGTCGGCCGGCGACATCAGGACCAGCACCAGCACCAGGAGTACCCGTGACAGCAGAGAGTCGATTCAGCGGCGGCACCGTGCGCGCCCAGGCCGAGACTGCGCTGGCGTCGGGCGGCCGCGGGCTGGCGCGGCTCTCGGGGCTGGTCCTGGGCATGGCGCCGGTCGTCGTGCTGCCGGTCCTGGGGGCGTTCTTCGCGGGTGGCACCGCCGCCTGGGCCATGGAGAACTACTACCCCGGGGCTCTCTTCGCACTGGTCGCCGGGCTGACGGCGGGTGCCACGGTGGCGGGCCTCTTCGTCCGCCGGTGCGCGGACCGAACGCGGGCCCAGCTCGTCCGGTGGTACGGGATCCGGCTGCCGGTCGAGTACAGCCCCCGACCGGCGCTGGAGGCGGACGAGCGCGGCCACTGGTGGACGGGCTACTCGTACCACCGGTCCCACTCCGTGGCGAGGCTGGCGCAGCTGCTGCACTGGTCGGCGCGGGACCGGGCGACGCGGTCGGAGATCCTCTGGCTGCTGGTCGGCCCGCTCGCGGTCGCTGCCATGGCGGCGATGGTGTCCGGACTGCTGGTCGCCGGGGTGGCGTACCTGATCAACGCGGTGGACGGCTACCAGGACTACGGGCCGGTGCCCACCGGCACGGTGCTGGCGTCGGTCCTGATCGGGCTGGCACTGATCGGCCTGGCCGTGGTGGCGTCGCCGTACGCGGTGCGGGCCTACGCGGAGCTCGCACGCCGGGTCCTGGACCAGGACGGACGGGCCTCGCACGCCCAGCTGACCAAGCGGGTGGCGGAGCTGACCGAGACCCGGGCCGACGCCGTCGGCAGCCAGGCGGCCGAACTGCGCCGGATCGAGCAGGACCTGCACGACGGTGCGCAGGCCCGGCTGGTGGCGATAGGGATGACGCTGGGCACGATCGAGCACCTGATGGAGACCGATCCGAAGGCGGCGCGGGAGCTCCTCTCCGAGGCCAGGCAGTCCTCGGCCCGGGCGCTCCAGGAACTGCGGGACCTGGTCCGCGGCATCCACCCGCCGGTGCTTGCCGAGCGCGGCCTGGGTGACGCGGTCCGTGCGCTGGCACTGGACTCCGCGCTGCCGACCGAGGTCTGCGTCAGCCTGCCGGACCGCCCGCCGGCGCCGGTGGAGGCGACGGCGTACTTCAGCATCTGCGAGTTGCTGGCCAACGCGGCCAAGCATTCGGGTGCGGAACAGGTGTGGGTGGACATCATGTACCGGGCCGGGCGGCTGCGGGTGACCGTGACGGACGACGGGGTCGGTGTGGCGGATCCGGGGAGGGGGACCGGGCTGCGCGGGATCGAGCGCCGATTGGGTACCTTCGACGGTGTCCTCGCCATCGACAGCACGTCGGGCGGTCCGACCACCATCACCCTGGAGCTGCCGTGCGAGTTGTCCTCGCCGAGGACCTCTACCTCCTTCGCGAAGGTCTGATCCGGCTGCTGGAAGCGCACGGCTTCACCATCGCGGCGGCCGTCGAGACCGGCCCGGAACTGCTGGACGCCCTGCTGACGCACCGCCCGGACGTCGCCGTGGTCGACGTCCGGCTGCCGCCGACGCTCACCGACGAGGGACTTCAGGCGGCGCTCCAGGCGAGGAAGCGGATCCCGGGCCTGCCGGTGCTGGTGCTGTCGCAGCACGTCCAGCAGCTGTACGCGCGGGAGTTGCTGGCGGACGGCACCGGCGGGATCGGCTACCTGCTGAAGGACCGGGTCTTCAACGCCGACCAGTTCATCGACGGGGTCCGACGGGTGGCCGCCGGCGGTACGGCGATGGACCCGGACGTCATCGCCAAGCTGATGCAGAGCACGTCCCGGCGGCCGGGTCCGCTCCAGCGGCTCTCGCCGCGGGAGCGCGAGGTGCTGGAGCTCATGGCGGAGGGCTGTTCGAACTCCGCCATCGCCGCCCGGCTGGTGGTGAGCGACGGTGCGGTGGCGAAGCACATCGCCAACATCTTCACCAAGCTGGAGCTCGCCCCGGCCGAGGACGCCAACCGCCGGGTCATGGCGGTGCTCGCCTACCTCAACGGGTCGGCCGAGCGGACCGGCTGACAGATCGCCCGTTCCCCCGGACGCGAGCCGGTGCCGGAGGTGACACTCCGGGCTGCGGAAACGCTGAAACAGGTGTACGAGTAAACTCCGGTGGGCCGAGCCCGGAGGTTGCTCAGCCCCGGCACCCCGACAAGCGGGAACCGGTAGCCGGGGCAGCGTACGGCCGCAGCCGACATCCAGGGGTTGATTGACGTTATGGCACGCCCATCGCTCACCAAGGCCCACCGTGGCCTGCTCGGCGTCGTGGCCGCCGGGGCCTGCCTCATCTCCGGCATCGGCTTCGCCGGGTCGTACAGCGCCGTGCGGGACCTGGCCGCGGAGAAGGGCTTCGGCAGCTTCTCCTACGCGTTCCCCATCGGTGTGGACGCCGGCATCGTGGTCCTGCTCGCGCTGGACCTGGTGCTGACCTGGCTGCGCATACCCTTCCCCCTGCTGCGGCAGACCGCCTGGCTGCTGACCGTCGCCACCATCGCCTTCAACGCCGCCGCCTCCTGGGGCGACCCGCTCGGCATGGGGATGCACGCGGTCATCCCGGTGCTGTTCGTCGTCGTGGTCGAGGCCTCCCGGCACGCCGTCGGGCGGATCGCCGCGATCACCGCGGACCGGCACATGGAGTCGGTCCGGCTGATGCGCTGGGTGCTCTCCCCGGTGCCGACCTTCCGGCTCTGGCGTCGGATGAAGCTCTGGGAGCTGCGCTCGTACGACGAGGTCGTGCGGTTGGAGCAGAACCGGCTCGTCTACCGGGCACAGCTGCGCTTCCGGTACGGGCGCGGCTGGCGCCGCTCGGCGCCGATCCAGGCACTGCTGCCGCTCAAGCTGGCCAAGTACGGGGTTCCGCTCGATCTGGCGGTGCTCGACGGGTTGGACGAGGAGGGGCGGACGCTGAGCGAGGTGCCGGCGTCCCGAGAGGTCCACGAGGTTCACGAGGTCCACGACGGCCGCGCGGCGGGTGCGCTCGCGCCGGCCGCCGTCCAGAACGGGCCGCAGGCGGACGCGTCGTCCGCGCTCCGGGTCGGGGTTCCGGCCGGACCGCAGGCCGCGGTGCCGGCGGCGCCGCAACCGCAGGCCCACGACCCGCAGCCGGAGCAGCCCGGTCGGGCCGGGGTGCAGCGGGCGCCGCAGCAGCAGGCCCAGGAGGCCAGGCCGCAGGCCGAGCCCGTGGCGGCCCCGGTCTCGGCGGCCCCTTCCGCGGTGGCGCCGATGCCGGCGGAGGTGGCCGCGCCGATGCTGGCCAAGCTCGCCGCGGTGCGGTTGCGGGCGGTTCAGGAACCGGAGGGGGAGGAGCAGCAGACCCCGCCGCAGCCCCGTGAGGAGCTGAACGTCTGGACCGAACGGGCGGTGCGGACCACGGGCCATCAGGACGACGGCGCGCCGGGCGGCCGGGTGCCCGGCCAGGCCTCGCCGTGGTTCAAGCCGCCGCGTCCGACGGAGTCCGAGCCGGAGCCGCAGCCGGTCGCCGCCGCCGCGCAGGGCGGGTCGGCCGCGGCGCCGTACGCCGGGCAGGCCGGCCGGACCGGTTACGCCGACGAGGCCGAGTACCCCGAGCAGGACGGCTACGTCGAGCAGGCCGATTACGCGGAGAGCGTCGCGGAGCAGGGCTATGCGCCGGAGTTCCAGGAGGATCCCGCCTTCGACGGGCCGGCGGAGCGTCCGATCGGCCCCGTGCCGCGTCCGGGCTCGTACCGGCTGGACCCGGAGGTCGTGTACGCGGCCCTGGTCAGCTACATCGACACCTTCGAGAACCAGCCCGATCCGCAGCGGCTGGCCGACTGGCTGACCAGGGAGTACGGCGTGATCGGCAACCGTGCGGACGGGTCGGTGCACCCGAAGGAGGTCGCCGAGCTCATCCCGGAGCTGCGTGACCGCTACGCGGCCTCGGGGCGGGACTGACCCCGCCGCAGGCCGCCCGCCTCCCACGAGGCGAGTCCCCCGCTCCCCGTTCCTCGCTCCCCGCTCCCCGTCACCCGATCGCCGGTCCGCCGTCCGGTCGGCCATTGACGCCCGACCCGGGCCGGTCTACCTTCACCTCAACAAACTGTTGAAGCGCCGGCCTGGCACGGGCCCCGCGCGCATGCCGGCGTGAGGAGTACGGATGTCGCAGGTCGAGGTGGGCGGTACCGGGCCGACGGGCGGAGCCGCGTTCTCCGCCGCCGCCCGCACCGCGGTGGAAGCGTTGCTCGCCCCGGTCGACGCCGACCTGGCCCGCCGCTACCCGGGTGACCCGGGCACCCGTCAGCCGGTCCACACCATCTACGTCCCGGCCGACGCCTTCGCCGCCGACACCGTGCGGACGTGGGGCCGGCAGGCGCTGGAGGTCTTCGACACCCACGCCGGTACCCCGGCCGAGCTGGCCCGGGCGCTCGGTGCGGCGGACGACGCGCTGCTCGCCGACGTGCACGCCCGGGTCCGGGCCAAGCTGGAACGCGAGCCGGTCGAGGACCTGCGGATCGACTTCGAGGACGGCTACGGCGCACGCCCCGACGCGGAGGAGGACGCCGCCGCCGTCCGGGCCGCCGAGCTGGTCGCCGCGGCGGTGGCGGACGGAAGCGCACCGCCGTACGTCGGCATCCGGATCAAGTGCATGGAAGCGGCCGTCCGCGACCGGGGTATCCGCACGCTGGAGCTCTTCCTCGGCACCCTGCTCGCGGACGGCGGCCTGCCCGAGGGGCTGGTGCTGACCCTGCCCAAGGTGACCTACGCCGAGCAGGTCACCGCCCTGGTCCGACTGCTGGCCGACTTCGAGCACGCCGCCGGACTGCCGGCCGGGCGGATCGGCTTCGAGATCCAGATCGAGACCACCCAGGCGATCCTCGGCCCGGACGGGCGGGCCACCGTCGCCCGGATGATCGAGGCGGCCGGTGGCCGGGCCACCGGCCTGCACTACGGGACCTTCGACTACAGCGCCTCCTGCGGGGTCGGCGCCGCGTACCAGAGCCTGGACCACCCGGTCGCCGACCACGCCAAGGCGGTGATGCAGGTGGCCGCCGCCGGTACCGGGGTCCGGCTCTCGGACGGGTCCACCAACGTGATCCCGACCGGCTCCACCGCGCAGGTGCACGCCGCCTGGAAGCTCCACCACGACCTGGTCCGCCGATCGCTGGCCCGGGCCTACTACCAGGGCTGGGACATGCACCCGGCGCACCTGCCGACCCGCTACGCCGCCGTCTACTCCTTCTACCGCGAGGGGGTGGCCGCCGCCGGTGCCCGGTTGGCCGCCTACGTCGCCAAGGCGGGCGGCGACGTGATGGACGAGCCGGCCACCGCGCGGGCCCTCAGCGGCCACCTGCTGCGCGGGCTGGACTGCGGTGCGGTCGACCTCGGCGAGGTCGCCGCGGCGACCGGCCTGGACCGGGCCCGGCTGGAGGCGCTGGCCGGTCGCTGACCGGGCCCGGCCCGGGCCCGGTGACGAGGCGGCCGGCCGGTGGCCGGGGGTTAGGCTGGCTGAGCCGCCCGGACCGCTCGTCCGGGATGCCCGCCAGCCTCGTCGTCCTCCGGGAGAACCACCGCGCCATGTCCGCCACGCCGGAGCCGACCCCCAGGCAGTACCTCACCGTCCGGGGCGCGGGCAGCCACGAGACCGAGATCAAGAAGTCGCGGTTCATCTGCCACCTCGCCCGGGTCGCCGACGAGGAGGAGGCCCAGGCGTTCATCGCCGGCATCCGTCGGCAGTACTGGGACGCCCGGCACAACTGCACCGCCTTCGTCGTCGGCGAGGAGCAGCGCCGCGAGCGCTCCAGCGACGACGGCGAGCCCGGCGGGACGGCCGGTGTGCCGATGCTGGAGGTGTTGCGCCGGCGCGGGGTCACCGACACGGCCGCCGTCGTGACCAGGTACTTCGGCGGGATCAAGCTGGGCGCCGGCGGTCTGGTGCGGGCGTACGGCAGCGCGGTGTCGGAGGCGCTGGACGAGGTCGGACTGCTGGAGCGGCGGCCGGTCGCGCTGCTGGCCGTGACGGCCGACCACACCCGGGCCGGGCGGGTCGAGAACGACCTGCGGGCGGCCGGTTACACGGTGAGCGACCTCGGCTACGGGGCGGCCGGGGTGCGGATCGAGGTCGGCGTGCCGGAACCGGAGGTCGGGGCGTTCCACACCTGGCTGGCCGAGGCGACCGGCGGCACGGCGGTCGCGGTGGCGGCGGGCCGGACGTTCGTCGAGGTGCCGGTCTGAGCCGCTGATCCCGGGAGTGCAGCGGAGCGGGGGAGCGGCGGGGCACGCATCCGGCGTGCGGTGCGCCTTCGCACACCCCCGACGGGCGGGGCCGTGCGGTCGTGCCGGTTCCGGACGAGTTTTCGGACAGATCCGGAACGACCGGTTTCGAGCCCGGTGCGCCCTGTCTAGCCTGGTCGGATCCGCCGACCAGGGAACCGAGGCCGCGATGCCCGTCGTCCAGACCATCACACTGGCCCCGGGGGACGACACCGGCTGGCACTTCCACCCGGGCCGGGTCGACGTCGTGGTGCTGTCCGGGACGCTCACCCGTACCCTGCACGACGGCCGGATCGAGGTCAGCCACGCCGGGGACTCGCTGGTCGAGCTGGGCGGGCCCGCGTACATCCACGTCGGTCACAACCGCGGGACGGTGCCCGTCGTCCTGGTCGCCACCTACGAGGCGCCGGAGGGGTGCCCGCTGGCCGTGCCGGTCACGGAGCCGGAGTGGATCCGGAGCGGTGCGGAGCGCTGCGAGGACTGAGCCCGGAGACCTCACCGAACCCCGGCCGGACGCCCGGCCGGACGTCCGGCCGGAGGAGTCGTCGGGACTGGAGCAGATCGCCGCCGACCATGCGGGGCGGCTTGAGCAGATTCACTCGAACGTATTGACGTGGCCCGGAGTCGGAACTTCCGCTCCGGGTCATGGCGTTTCCTGGGCAAGGTCCGGCGAACCGGACCAATGACCCATCGATGGAGGACACCGGACCCCACCACCGCCTTCACGGAGGTACGCGCATGACCTCGGACCGCTTTCCGTCGTCGCCCGCCCATGCCGGTCCCCCCGGCTCCAGAGGCCCCGCGACGCCCTACCGGATGACCGTCACCACCGCGCTCCCGCACGCCGAAGCCGTTGCCCTGGCCGACCGGCACCTCGCCGACTGGCTGAAACAGGAGGGGTGCGAGGAACCCCCGTCCGTCGCACCCGCGCCCGTCGTCACTCCGTCGGCCACCTTCTCCGCCCGTCCGCCCGTCCTCTCACCCGACGTTCCCGCCTCACCCGACGTACCCGCCTCGACCGACGTACCCGCCGCGGACAGACCCGGGCGCGGCCCGGTGGCCGAACGCCTCCGGCTCGGCGACCGCGTCCTGCTCGACCGTGACAGCGGCTCGCTCCGCCCCGGATTCCTCCCGGCCGCCGGCCCCGGGGCGGGCCCGGGCCGGGACCCGGACACCGGCCGTTACGACCGCCGACGGCTCCGCACACCCGCTCCGCACGGGACCGGCCAGCTCACCCTCACCGTCGCGACCGGCCCCGCAGGACCGACCTGGGTCCGGCTGGAGGCCGAGACGCACACCACCGACAGCGGTGTACGGACGCCCTGCCGGGTCCCCGTGCCCGAACTCGCCCGCACCCTGCTTCCGCTCCTGGACGCCGCCGACGGGCCGGTCGCCGTCCAGACCGTGCCACGGGTACTCACCGTGACAGGGGTCGACGACCTGATCGACGAACTCTGCGACCCCGACCGCCGGATGCCCACCGTGGTGGCCAGCGTCCCGGTCGGCCACTCCGTCGGCGAGTGGATGGCGGAGGTGGTCGGCCCGCTCAGTGACCAGTTGCCGGGGCTGGCCACCGTGTACGTCCTCGACCCGGGCGCCCGGACCAGGTTCAACGTCGCGCTGGAGCACCACGCCGTCTACGGCGGCGCGGTGCGCACCTACCTGCCCGAGGTCGACCCGGCCTCCCGGCAGGACGGCGTGCGGCACCCCGTACTGGCGAGGCGCCGGATCGAGGAGGACCTCCGCCGGGCCGCGGGACTGCTGGCCCGCGAGCCTCGCCGGATCGCCGCCGAGCTGCCGCTGCCACCCGTCCTGGCCGCCGTCCCGGTCCTCAGGGTCGTCCCGTCCTCGCCCCGACCTGCCACCCGGAGCCGGACCGAGAACCAGGCTCCGGCGTCGTGCTCGGCCCCGGCCCCGACGGGGTCGCCGGAACACCCGGCCGGCTCCCCGGCCGGAACCTCGTCGGACCGGGTCGCTGCCGGCCCGGACGCCGTCGCCGGGGCCGAGTCGGCGGCCCTCGCCCACGAGGAGCGGCAGGACCTCGCCGAGCAGCAGGCCCGGGCCGACGAACTGGAGCGGGTCCGGCACAGCCTGCGCCGCGAGCGCCGTCGCGCAGGCCGGGGGCGTGCGCCGTCCGGCCGCCTCTGCACCTTCCCCACCATTCCCGGCGGAGCGGCCGGACCGGCGCCGGTCGCCGCGGGTGCCGGATCACCGACTACACGCGGGTGCCCGCCGCCCGCTCCCGCCGGCGCCGGGCGGCGCTCCGGCCGACGGGCCGCGCCGACCGACACCCCCGCCACCTTCACCGAGCTGATGGCCCGGCTGGGCGAGTTCCCGCTGCTCACCTTCACCGGCGACCAGAAGGCCGCCATCGCCCTCGACGAACTGCGCTGCACCGGCACCGGCTGGGCCCGGCTCACCTGGGACGGCCTGACGGCGCTCCAGGAGTACGCCGAGGCCGCCGTACGCGGCCGGGCCGGCGGTGACTTCAAGCAGTGGTGCGAGCGCACCCCGGCCGGCTGTCACCGCTTCCCGCCCCGCAAGGCGGTGCGCGGGGAGTCCCGGACGGTGTTCAGCCACACCAAGTGGAAACGCGAACGGATGCTGCCGGTGCCCGAGTGCGTCGACGCCTCGCGGCGCGCGTTCATGGGTGCCCACCTGCGGATCGGCGGCGGTCGCACCGCGCCCAGGCTGCACTACCTCGACGACTGCTCGGGCAGTGGCCGGATCTATGTCGGCTACATCGGCCTGCACCTGACCAACACCCGCACCAACTGAGAGGCTTGGCTGACCGGTGCGTCCGTTCGGTGGACAATGTCCGGCAGGGGCCGACCTCGGGGTCGCCGGATGCCCCGGGCAGGCGCCGGACGAGCATGGGGGAACGACCACCGATGCAGTACTCAGCAGACGGCCAGTCCGACGGTGCGCTCACGGCCCCCCGACCGGGCTTCCTGGCCTCGGTCTTCCGCGACCTCGGGGTTGACGGGCCGGACGGGGACGGCCGGCCCGACAGCCCCGCCGGTGCCGCCGCCGACACGGGGCCGGGCGGTGCGCCGCCGGGCCCCGCACCTGACGACCCGTACGGCGCGGGCGGTGACGAGGCCGTCGCCGCGCACGCCCGCGCCGCCGCGCTGACGCACCACCGCACGCTCACCGTCCAGGCCGAGCACGAGCGGCTGGCCGACCTGCTGCGGCGGGCCGCCCTGCCCGTCTCGGCCATGGACTTCGAGAGCCAGCTGCGCCGCTACGAGCCGCGGCCCTACCCCTCCGACGGTCCTGCGGCCGGGCCGGGCGAGGACCCGGAACCGCGCTGGGAGGACTTCGCCCCCGCCGGACCGCCGGCCGCCGACCCCGACGAGGCCCCGTCCCGCCGGCTGCTGGACTCCGGCTACCAGCGCGAGCTGGCCCAGGCCCGGCTCACCCACCAGCGCACCCTGCGCGAGTGGCGTACCCGGCGGGCCGAGTCCGGCAGCCCGGCCGTGGACGGGCAGCGGCGGGCCCACGAGGAGTCCGAGCAGGCCCGGGCGCGCGCGGTCCGCGAGTACAACGAGTCGCTGGAGGAGTGCCGCCGGGCGTACCGGCTGGCCGAGCCGGCCGCCGTCGAATCGCTGCTGGAGCGGGCGCTCGCCTCGGCCGAGACCGCGACCCAGGACCTGCCCGCCCCCTGCCGGGCCGTCTACCGTCCGCTGACCCGGACCGCCGTGCTCGACCTCGACCTGCCGTCCCTCGACGTCGCGCCCTCGCTGGCCGGCTACCGGCTCGGTGCCGACGGCGAGATCCTCCCGGTGCCGCGCCCGCCCGCCGACCGGGCCGCCGACTACCTGCGCCTGGTCGCCAGGCTGGCGCTGCGCGCGCTCCAGGCCGCCGACGCGGTCGACACCGACGAGATACTGGCCGGCGTCGTGCTCAACGGCTGGCTGCGCGAGCCGGGTACGGGCGAGCCGCACTGCCTGCTGAGCGTGGACGCCGACCGGGACGCGCTGGCCCGCACCAGGCTGCTGCCGCCGGCCGATCCCGACGAGGAACCGGACGGCGAGGGCGTCTACGCGGACGCCGAACAGGACGAGGCCCTCGTCCGGTTGCGCAGGCTGGGCGCGGCCGTCACCCCCGACCCGTACGCCCGGGTGGTCGTTGAACCGGCCGCACTGGCGGCCGCCGCCGTGCCGGCCGCACCGGACCTCTCGGGCAACGAGTTCGCCCAACTGGTCCGTGAACTGCTCACCCGGGGCGGGCTGGCGCAGTGGAGCGTCCGGCTGCGCGGCCGGGCAGGGCTGGTCGCCACCGGTGAGGGACCGGCCGGCAGCGCGCTGCCCGGCCGCTGGGTGGTCTGGGCCTCCCGCAGCACGGACGCGGTGGGTGAGGAGGAGATCCGGACGCTGGCGGAAGCGGTCCGGGAGGAGTCGGCCGAGCGCGGGCTCCGGCTGACCACCGGCCGGTTCACCGACGCCGCGCTCGACCTCACTGGTGAGGACGGGCACCGGCACATCCACCTGGTCGACGGCGAGGGCGTCCGCGAGCTGGCCCGCACCCACCTCGGCCTGCCGCTCGCCGCAGGGCTCTGAGCGGGACGGACCCCGCACGGCGGCTCACCCTGACGGACCGTCCGGCGGGCGCCGCCCGGTGGCCCGCGTGAGGCTGGGGGCACGGGCGTCCGGGTGAACCGGGGCCCGGCCGAATGGCGGCACCCGGCGTCGGACGGGTTCGCGAGACCGACCGGCACCGGCCGGCGGCCGGCCCGGGGACGGGCGGGACACGGGGGAGAGGGAATGGACAGACGGTCCGCCACGGCGGAGGAGCGGTGACCGCGATCCTGGTCGCGGCGGGGGCGTTCCTGATGACGCTGCTGGGCGGCTGGGTCGCCCAGCGCACCGGGGACCGCCGCCACCTGGTGCTCGGCTTCGCCGCCGGGCTGATGCTCGGCGTGGTGGCCTTCGACCTGCTCCCGGAGGCGCTGCACCAGGCGCCCGAGGAGTTCCACGGGGTGCCGCAGGCCCTGCTGATGTTCGCGGCCGGCTTCCTGACCATCCACATCGTCGAGCGGGCGGTCGCCATTCACCGCGGCCACGAGGACGAGTACGCCGAGCACACCCACGGCCAGCGGTCCGTGTCCGGCCACGCGCACGGCCACTCCCACGGCCGCACCCGGTCCGGCCTCGACGGACAGCAGGGCGTGGGCCTCACCGCGGCGCTCGCCCTGGTCGGCCACAGCCTGATGGACGGCTTCGCGATCGGCGCGGCCTTCCAGGCCGGCACCACGGTCGGGACGGTGGTGGCGATCGCCGTGGTCGCCCACGACTTCGCCGACGGCTTCAACACCTACACGCTGACCCGGCTCTACGGGAACGACCGACGGCGGGCGCTGACGCTGCTCGCGGCGGACGCGATCGCGCCGGTGACGGGGGCGGCGATCACCCTGCTGTTCACCATCTCCGAGCACGTGCTCGGCCTCTACCTCGGGTTCTTCGCCGGCTTCCTGCTCTACCTGGCGACCTCCGACATCCTCCCCGAGGCACACAGCCCGCACCCCTCGCGCTCCACGCTGCTCTGCACCCTCGTCGGTGTGGGCTTCATGTGGCTGGTGATCGGCTTCGCCGGCTG
Organism: Kitasatospora sp. NPDC058406; assembly: GCF_042722765.1. Lineage (NCBI taxonomy): Bacteria > Bacillati > Actinomycetota > Actinomycetes > Kitasatosporales > Streptomycetaceae > Kitasatospora > Kitasatospora sp. NPDC058406. The sequence goes on along the minus strand of NZ_JBHXKE010000198.1, from coordinate 6,765 downwards.
ACGGCGGGGCCGCCGGTGCCAGGGCGCCCGTCAGGCCGTCACCTCCCGGCCACGGTCACCTCCCGGCCACGGTCACCTCCCGGCCGCGGTCACCTCTCGGTCGCGGTCACCTCTCGGCCGCGGGCGGCCCACCGCGCCTGCAGCGCGCCCAGGGCCTCGGTGATCGCCGGGCGCCGCGAGGCCTGCGAGCGCCAGAGCGCGAACACCCGCCGGGCAGGCTCCGGGACCACCGGCCGTGCGACCACGCCCGACGGCAGCACGCCCCGGCCCAGTCGGGGCACCAGACCGACGCCGAGCCCCGCCGCGATCAGCGCGATCTGGGTCTCGAACTCGCCGACCCGGTAGTGGACGTCGGGCTCCTCACCGGCCTCCCGCAGCGTCCGGACCAGCCAGTCGTGGCAGATGTTGCCGGGCGGCACGCTGATCCAGCGCTGCTCGCGGAGCCGGCCCACCGGCACCACCGAGAGTCCGGCCAGCGGATGGCCGGCGGGAAGCAGCAGGTCCACCGGGTCGGGGCCGAGATCCAGCCGGGAGAGTCCCTCCTGCACCGGCAACGGCACCGTCGGCCAGTCCTGGACCAGCGCCAGGTCCACCTCGCCGCGGGCCACCAGATCGGCGGCCGGGTAGGGATCGCTCTCCAGCAGCCGCACGTCCAGGTCCGGGCACCGCGTGCGCAGATCGGTCAGCACTCCTGGCATCAGCCCCCGGGCGCCGGTGGCGAACGCGGCCACCGTCAGCCGCCCGACCGCCTGGCCGCGCTGCTCCTCCAGCCGCACCTCGGCCCGTTCCACCAGGCCCAGCACCGCCTGTGCGGTGGCGGCCAGCTCGCGCGCGGCGTCCGTCAGCACCACCCCGCGGCCCTGACGTTCCAGCAGCACCGTCCTGGTCTCCCGCTCCAGCTTGGCGATCTGCTGCGAGACGGCGGACGGGGTGAACCCGAGGGCCGCCGCCGCCCCGCCGACCGAACCGTGCACGGCCACCGCGTGCAGCGCCCGCAGGCGCCCCAGATCCATCATGGGTCCATCATGCAGCAACGCTTAAGCATGGCCTTCAGTATTCATCGCTGGTGCTGCACGATGGCGGCGGTCATCCTCGATCCATGAGCGCAACCCCGCAGGCCGCCCCCGGCGCCGGCATGAGCCCGCGTCACATCGCCCTGGCCGTCCTGGTGGCCGCCGTGTGGGGCCTCAACTTCGTCCTCATCCACGTCGGCCTGCAGAACTTCCCGCCCCTGCTCTTCTGCGCGCTGAGGTTCGCCGTGGTCGCCGTCCCGGCGATCTTCTTCATCGGCCCGCCCAGGGTCGCCGTGCGGTGGGTGCTCGCCGTCGGCCTGGTGCTCGGGGTGGTCAAGTTCGGTCTGCTCTTCCTGGGCATGCACGCCGGGATGCCGGCCGGCCTCTCCTCCCTCGTGCTCCAGGGGCAGGCCGTCTTCACCGCGCTGTTCGCTGCCGTCCTGCTGGGCGAGCGGCCCGGCGGGCGGCGGCTGACCGGGCTGGCGGTCGCGCTCGCCGGGATCGGACTGAGCGCCGTCGACCGCGGCGTCGGCGGACCGGTCGGCGCGTTCGTCCTGGTCGTCCTCGCCGCGACCGCCTGGGGCCTCTCCAACGTGCTGACCCGCAAGGCCGCCCCGCCGGACGCGCTGCGCTGGATGGTCTGGGTCAGCGCCGTCCCGCCGCTGCCACTGCTCGGCCTCTCGCTGCTGGTCGAGGGACCGGAGGCCGACCTGCGCGCGCTGCGCGAGATCACCCCGGCCGGACTGGGCGCGATCGGCTACGTCGGGCTGGTCTCCACCCTGTTCGGGTTCGTCGCCTGGAGCTACCTCCTGCGCAGCTACGACGCCACCGCGGTCGCGCCCTACTCGCTGCTGGTGCCGGTGTTCGGGATGTCCTCGGCCTGGCTGCTGCTCGGAGAACCGGTCAGCCCCCTGGCCGGCGCCGCCGCGCTGCTGGTGATCGCCGGGATCGGGATCACCGCCCTGCGCCCGGGGACGGTCGGCACGGCGGCGTGGTGGCCGCGTACGCGGCCTCGGCGGTCCGCAGTGCCCGCAGCAGCACGTCCTGGTCGGCGGGGCTGACCGGACCGAAGTACTCCTGGGCCACCTCGTGCCGGACCTGGCCGATCTGCTCCACCGCCGACCGGCCGGCCGCGGTCAGCACGATCCGTACGGCGCGGCGGTCGGCGGGGTCCGGGGCCCGCTCGACCATTCCCGCCTCCTCCAGCGCGTCGACCACGGTGGTGGCCGAGCGGGGGGCGATGTGCAGCCGGTCGGCGAGATCGCTCAGGCGCATCGCCCGGCCGGGCAGCTCGCAGCCGGGCACGTGCGCCAGGGCCCGCAGGGCGCGGCCCTGGCCGGGAGTGATGCCGTAGGGCTCCAGCCGCTCGCTGGTGCGGCGGCGGATCCGCTTGATCGCCCGGGTCATCGCGTCGGCCAGCTCGGCGGCGGTGTCGGCGGCACGCGCTTCGGTGGCGTTCGCCTCGCCGGAGCCCGCTTCCCCGGGAGCGGCTTCCCCGGGGAGCGCCTCCTCGCGCTTCGTTTCCTCGCGCTTCGCTTCCTCGGGATTCGCGCCGGTGTTCGGAACGGGGGAGGAGCTCGCCGCGTCGTCGGTCGGCGTGGTGGTCATGGGCGGATCTCCTCGGCAGGTGTTCGGCCAAGGGTATCGGCCGCCTCGGGCGCGGGACCGGGGTCGAAGGAGGCCGGGGCCAGGACCGGGGGCCGCTCCGGAGCCGGGCGGGAGCCGTTCGAGGGCAGGTCGGGAACCGGTTGCGGACCGCGGGCCGAAAAATGTTGAGCCAGGCTCAGTATCTGGGTTAGCGTAGCCCGAGTGAGGGCGACCTAAGTTCCCTCCCCGCACCTTGGAGAGCCAATGCCCCGCTCCGAAGCACGCGTCGCCACCGACCGTTCCGCCCGCTACGCCAAGCAGCTCGCCGCCCACATGGGCCGCAAGATCCAGGCCGACTGGTCCGAGGAGACCGGCCGCGGCACCCTCACCTTCGGTCTGGGCACCGCCACGCTGGAGGCCACCCCCGACGCACTGCTGCTCGCGGTCGAGGGCGAGACCGCGAACCTTCCGGGCCTGGAGGACGTGGTCGGACGCCACCTGGTCCGCTTCGGCGCCCGCGACGAGCTGGTCGTCGAGTGGCGGCGCGACAACGGCGAGACCGGCCTCGTCCACCGGAACGACGAGGAGCCGGCCGAGAGCTGAGCCCGTCAGCGGCCCGTCGGGGAGCCGGGACCACCCGGTCGACGGCGGGCCGGGAGCCACCGGGCGAGGGCCAGGAGGACCAGCCCGCCCAGGCACCAGCTGGCCACCACGTCCAGCAGCCAGTGATAGTCGCTCCACACCAGCCCCAGCCCCACGCCCGCCGACAGGAGAGCCGCCCCCTCCGCCAGTCGGCGCCGCGAGCGGGGCCCTGCCGTCCGGGCCAGCAGCAGCGCCGCCACCCCGTACGCGAGCGTCGCGGTGGCGGTGTGCCCGGACGGGTACCAGCCCCACTGGTCGGCCGCCAGCGGCAGCCCGAACGGGCCGGGCCGCGCGAACCACGCCTTCGCCGGGACCACCAGCAGCGGGATCAGCCCGGCCGTCAGCACCGCGACCGCGCCCGGCAACCACCAGCGTGACACCCCCGCGAGGCGATCCCGCCAAGCGGCCACGGCCCCGCCGAGGAACAGCACCGGCACCGCCACGGCGCCGCCGCCCAGGTCGGACAGTGCCTTGCCGAGATGGTTGAGCAGGGCGCTGTGCAGCTCGTGCCGGGTCTCCCGGACGGCGCTCCGCGCCCAGCGGTCCAGTCCGAGCAGCGGGCCGTCCACCGCCACCTGCCAGGACACCACCACCAGCACCACCGCGAGCAGCACCGGCACCGCCGGACGGCCGAGGACGCGGGACAGCCGCCCCGGAGCAGGGGGGAGAGCTCCGGGGCGGCTCTGATGATCGCCGTTCCGTGCGTCCCGGGGGGTGTGGGTCGGACGGTCGGTCGATCGGCCTTCGGTGTGTGCCGCCCCGCGGGGGACGGCCTGGTTGTCCTCGCGGCCGGCGTACGGAACCGCCAGCGGCTGGGGCTCGCTGTCCATCTGTGATGACACTACGTCAAGGTCCTTGCACGGCCGAGGAGCTTCAGCGATTCCGCACACCATCTTCACCGCCCCGCAGCCGGCGCCACACGGGGTCCGCATCGGGGTCCGCATCGCCGTTCGAACCGGGGGCGCACCGGGGTCGCGCGGGGCGGCGCCGAGCCCGGATGCCTGCTCGACCGGCCCGTCCGGCGAAACCGAACGGCCCGTGGGGACGGGCGTCCCCACGGGCCGATCAGCGCTGTCCGGACATCCCTCCGGCGGGTATCGTGCGGCGCCCCTGTACGGCGCCCGGGGCACTGCGGTGCCGTCGACGGCGAGGACCTCAGACGGCGGCGAAAGCGCCCTCGATGATGTCCAGGCCCTCGTTCAGCAGGTGCTCCGGCATGACCAGCGGCGGCAGGAAACGCAGCACGTTGCCGTAGGTGCCGGCGGTCAGCACCACCAGGCCCTCCGCGTGGCACGCCTTGGCGACGGCCGCGGTGACCTCGGCGTTCGCCTCCTTGGTGCCCGGCTTCACCAGCTCGACCGCGACCATCGCGCCGCGACCGCGGACCTCGCCGATGACGTCGAACTTCTCCTGCATCGCCCGCAGGCGGCCCAGCATGATCTCGCCGATCCGCTGCGCCTTGCCGTTGAGGTCCTGCTCCTTCATGGTCTCGATGGCGCCCAGCGCGGCGGCGCAGGCCACCGGGTTGCCGCCGTAGGTGCCGCCCAGGCCACCCGCGTGCGCGGCGTCCATGATCTCGGCGCGACCGGTCACCGCGGCCAGCGGCAGACCGCCGGCGATGCCCTTCGCGGTGGTGATCAGGTCCGGGACGATGCCCTCGTCGTCACACGCGAACCACTGGCCGGTGCGGCAGAAGCCGGTCTGGATCTCGTCCGCGACGAAGACGATGCCGTTGTCCTTGGCGAACTCCACGATCGCCGGCAGGAAGCCCTTGGCCGGCTCGATGAAGCCGCCCTCGCCCTGGATCGGCTCGATGATGATCGCGGCGACGTTCTCGGCACCGATCTGCTTGGTGATGATCTCGATCGCCTGCGCGGCCGCCTCGGCGGCGCAGTTCTCGGCACCGGTCAGCCAGCGGTACGGGTAGGCCACCGGCACCCGGTAGATCTCCGGGGCGAACGGGCCGAAGCCCTGCTTGTACGGCATGTTCTTCGCCGTCAGACCCATGGTCAGGTTGGTGCGGCCGTGGTAACCGTGGTCGAACACCACGACGGCGGTGCGCTTGGTGTACGCGCGGGCGATCTTCACCGCGTTCTCGACGGCCTCGGCACCCGAGTTGAACAGCGCGGTGCGCTTGTCGTGGTCGCCCGGGGTCAGCTCGTTGAGCTGCTCGGCCACGGCGACGTAGCCCTCGTACGGGGTCACCATGAAACAGGTGTGCGTGAAGGCGGCCAACTGCTCGGACGCCTTGGCCACCACGGCCTCGGCGCTGTTGCCGACGTTGGTCACGGCGATACCGGAGCCGAAGTCGATCAGCGAGTTGCCGTCCACGTCCTCCAGCACGCCACCGTTGGCACGGGACACGTACACCGGCAGGGTGGTGCCGACGCCGGCCGCCACCGCACCCAGCTTGCGGGCCTGCAGCTCCTGCGACTTCGGACCGGGGATCGCGGTGACCAGGCGGCGCTCCTGCGGGAGCGGCGTTGCGGCGCTCATGGGTTTCTCCAGACTTCTCGGCTCGGTGCTTCGCAGGCTACGGCGGGCCTCCCCGGCCGGGCATGCGCCACTCGGTAGCACTGCGCCGTCCGACTTGTCCGGCGCGGCCAGCGCGGGCGACGCGACTACCGGCGGCCCGCACTCCACTACATTGAGCGCGGGCGTGTCGCCGGGGCGGCGGCATGGGTATGGCGGCACCGACGGCGGTCGGGCCGGCGGGCGAGGGAGCGGGGCCGTACATGGGACCGGACGGGGCACAGAACCACGGCGAGCGGACCACCGCCACCCCCTTCACCCCCATGCCCCGCCCACGGCCCCCGGCCCAGCTCCCCTTCGACCTCCCCACCTGGGTCGCCGCCCCCCGCCCCGAAGCCGCCCCGGGCATCTTCCGCCAGGGGCACCGGCAGCTCGACCCTGAACGGGCGGAAGTGGCGAAGGTACCCACTGGGCCTTTGTTGTGGCGGGCGTTGTTGAACGTCGTTGCGACGGTCATCACCTACTACGTCGGCACCGTAGTGTTGATGTATGCGGCGGGGTTCTTCCTCCGCTGGTTCGACGGGACATCGCCGGAGCAGTTCGATGTGGTCCAAATACTCATCAATATCGTCACCATCGGCTGTGCGGCGGCGGTCTTCTGGCGGACAGGGCGATGGCAGGAGGTGGGACGGCGATTCCTCACCCGAGCAGGCTGGCGCCAGAACATCGCCCCGGTACTCGCCCGGGCTGTCACACACGAGGGGTCCGGGCCGGTCAAGTCCGTCGACGAGACCGAGCCGCTGCCCACGGTCGATCCCTGGGCCGTTCAGCGAGGGAGTGGTGCCGTGGCGGCTGCTGAGCGGTTGGACCGAGCGATGGTGGGCGACGTCGACTTCGTGCGGATTCAGCGGGCCTGGGAATCGGCTCAGGCAGATCCCGCCTACGTTCCGGCTTTTGTGGAACAGGTGATGGAGCGGGGAGCGGCGGCGTTCAGCCACCCCTCGGAAAATCGCGACCTGCCTGGGGGCGGGGCGGGGCGCGACCTGGTGCT
>NZ_JBHXKE010000197.1:7501-19017 GCF_042722765.1 Kitasatospora sp. NPDC058406 | reverse complement strand
CCCGCCGCCTTCCCCGGACGGTCCCGGCCTCCCCCGGCGGCGCCGCTCCCCCGAGCCGGCGCCTCCGTGCCGTGTCCGTCCTGCTACCCGTCCCCCGACGGGAGTCATTCCCGGGGCCGCCCTCGGCGGCCCCTGCGACCGCCCTGGAGCGGCCCCCTGCGGCCCTTACGCGACCAGCTCGCCGAAGGCCCGGCCGGTGTCGCCCGAGGTGTTCAGCTGCTCGTCGTCGCGCAGCCGGCGCAGCGCGCGCCAGATGCTGCTCTTGACCGTGCCGACGCTGATGCCGAGCACGTCGGCGATCTCCGGGTCGGTCTTGCCCTCGTAGTAGCGGAGCACCAGCATGGTCCGCTGGTTCTCCGGCAGCTTGGCCAGCGCCTGCCAGAGCACGGCACGCAGCTCGGTGCCGCCCATCGCGTCGGTGTCGCCGACCGTCTCCGGCAGCTCCTCGGTCGGGTACTCGCTGACCTTGCGGCGCCGCCAGGCGGAGATGTGCAGGTTGGTCATGGTGCGGCGGAGGTAGCCCCCGACCGCCGCCTTGTCGGTGATCCGGCCCCAAGCCCGGTAGGTGCTGAAGAGCGCGCTCTGCAGCAGGTCCTCGGCCTCGTAGCGGTCACCTGTGAGGTGGTACGCGGTGGCGTACAGAGAGGCGCGACGCTCGCGCACGTATGCGGTGAACTCCGTGATGTGGTCCTCCGCGACGGCCGGGCGCTCCTCCCGCGCGCCGCCCTGTGCCACTTCGGTGGTGCGCGCCGCCGCGGGGTTCAGCCGCAGCAGCGTCGCACCGGCGGCCTCGCGGCCGGCCGACTCCCCCGAGTCGGCCTTCCGCAGGCCGGTCCCCCCGATGCCCCGGTTCCCCCCCGGGGCGTCCGTGCCCTCGACGCGGACGGGGAGGATCCCCCGCAGCGTGAGGGTGTTGCCGGAGTCGGCCGCGTTCCCCCGACGGCCGATCCCGTACATCTCCCCCGTCCTGCCGCCGCCGCTCACCCGGCGTGCGGCAGTACTTCCACCGGTGCTGTGTGCGCACCCCCGTACGATCACGGCACCGGAGGTCTCGTCGGTCCTGACCTCGAACCGGGTCCTGTGGGTGTTCGCTGACGAACGCGCGGTGCCGACAGCCGGGTTGGTCCGGGTCTGAAGCATGGCGTTCATCGTGCGCCCCCTTGTTCGGTACGAGCGGTTCCGTTGCCGCCTTCCAGCCGGCCAGTTGGCCCGCTGTCCTGCGGCGACATCGAAAATCTTGCCCGCCGGTTGTGATGACGCTGTCCGTCGACTGTCACAGGGCTGTCACAGGGCCGGGCCTTTTGTCGTGCTCGGCCTCCCGCCGTTGACGGACGCCGGTGGCTCGGGTTCCGGTTCCCGGTCGGGCGGTGGGGGACGGGGGCGGGTGACGGCAGGGGCGAGTGGGGGGTGATTCGCCGCTCCGGGTGAGCCAGAATGAGCCCGTGCCTTTCCTCCTTCTGATCGAGGACGACGACGCCATCCGGACCGGCCTCGAACTCGCCCTCACCCGCCAGGGCCACCGCGTGGCCACCGCCGCGTCCGGCGAGGACGGTCTGAGGCTCTTCAAGGAGCAGCGGCCGGACCTCATCGTGCTGGACGTGATGCTGCCCGGAATCGACGGCTTCGAGGTCTGCCGCCGGATCCGCCGGACCGACCAGCTGCCGATCATCCTGCTCACCGCCCGTTCCGACGACATCGATGTGGTGGTCGGCCTGGAATCGGGCGCGGACGACTACGTGGTCAAGCCGGTGCAGCCACGGGTGCTGGACGCCCGGATCCGGGCCGTGCTCCGGCGCGGCGAGCGGGAGAGCTCGGACTCCTCCGTCTACGGCACGGTGGTGATCGACCGGGCGGCGATGACGGTCACCAAGGACGGCGCGGACCTCCAGCTCACCCCGACCGAGCTGCGGCTGCTGCTGGAGCTCAGCCGGCGACCCGGGCAGGCGCTCTCCCGGCAGCAGTTGCTGCGTCTCGTCTGGGAGCACGACTACCTGGGCGACTCCCGGCTGGTGGACGCCTGCGTCCAGCGGCTGCGGGCCAAGGTGGAGGACGTGCCCTCGGCGCCGACGCTGATCCGCACGGTGCGCGGGGTCGGCTACCGGCTGGACCCACCGGCGTGACCGCCACCCCGACCAGCGCACCGATCGCCACTCCGACCGCCACTCCGACCGCCACTCCGACCGCCGCCCCCATCGGCGCCACCGCGGGTGCCTTCACCGGCACCCGCCCCGCCGGGCACTCCACCGGACACCCCACCGGCCCGGCGATATCCCGACCCCCGCACTGAACTTCCGCAACGACAGGCTCCCGTGACTGACCATCAGACGACGACCCGGCGGTTCTCCTCGGGCCCGTGGCGACGGCTGCGCTCCCTTCGGGTGCGGCTGATCGCGGTGTTCGCCGCGGTCGCCCTGCTCACCGCCGTCTCGGCCTCCGGCATCGCGTACTGGCTGAACCGGGACGCGGTGCTCAAGCGCGCCCAGGACACCGCGCTCAACGACTTCCGGGTCTCCCTCAGCCGCAACGTCTCGAACCTGCCGCTGAAGGCGACCTGTCACGACCTGATCGACCTCGCCGGCTACGTCGCCAGCTCCGGACTCACCTACGACGTGGTCGTCGTCGACCCCGCCCTGCCGGACTGCATCGCCTCCTCCGATCCGGCGCGGTACTCGCTCGCCAACGTCCCGACCCCGTTGCAGACCGCCGTCGCCAAGCCGCGCGAGATCACCGAGTCCAACCCGTACACGTACCACCTCTACTGGCAGCGGCAGAACCTCGACGGCCGGCCGTTCGTGATCGGCGGGACCAAGGTGGTGTCGACCGGTCCGACGGCGTACATGTTCAAGTCGCTGGAGAACGAGCGGGCCGACCTCAACACCCTCGGCTGGTCGCTGGCGATCGCCACCCTGCTGGCGCTGATCGGCTCGGCGCTGCTCGCGCAGGCCGCGTCGGCGACGGTGCTGCGGCCGGTCAAGCGGCTCGGCGACGCGGCCCGGCGGCTCGGCGAGGGCCACCTCGACACCCGCCTGGAGGTCGAGGGTTCGGACGAGCTCGCGGATCTGGCGCGCACGTTCAACCGGACGGCCGAGTCGCTGCACGAGCAGGTCGAGGAGCTGAGCGCGCGCGAGGCGCAGAGCCGGCGGTTCGTCGCCGACATGTCGCACGAACTGCGCACCCCGCTGACCGCGATGACCGCCGTGACGGACATCCTGGAGGACGAGGCGGAGTCGCTCGACCCGATGATCGAGCCGGCCGTCCGGCTGGTGGTCAGCGAGACCCGGCGGCTGTCCGACCTGGTGGAGAACCTGATGGAGGTGACCCGCTTCGACGCCGGCACGGCCAAGCTGGTCGCCGACGAGGTGGACATCGCCGACCTGATCATGTCCTGCATCGACGGCCGGGCCTGGTACGACGCGGTCGAGCTGGACGCCCCGCGCGGGGTCCGGGCCGTGGTCGACCCGCGCCGGCTGGACGTGGTGTTCGCCAACCTGATCGGCAACGCGCTCAAGCACGGCGGCTCGCCGGTGCGGGTGCGGGTGCGGGAGACCCCGGACTCGGTGGTCGTCGAGGTGTCCGACAGCGGCCCCGGCATCCCCGAGGACGTGCTGCCGCACGTGTTCGACCGGTTCTACAAGGCCGACAAGGGGCGGGCGCGGTCGGAGGGCAGCGGTCTCGGCCTCTCCATCGCGATGGCCAACGCGCAGATCCACGGGGGGACGATCACGGCCGCCAACGGGGAGGTGGGTGCGGTGTTCACGCTGACGCTGCCGGTGTCGCCGCCACCCCCGCCGCCGGCCGACGCCCCCGAGGAGAGTGCCCAGTGAGACGTCCCTTCGACCGGCGGTCCTTCGGTGCCGCCGCCCTGCTGGGCCTGGCCGTACTGGCGGCGGGCTGCGGCATCCGCCCCACCGCCGTCCCGGTGGACGCGGGGGCACCGGCCAGCCGGACCGCCTGCCCCACGGTCGCGCAGATACCCACGGCGCCCGGCACGCCGTCGTCCGCCGCCGTCCCCCCTGCGGCGGTGACGCCGACGCGGTCCCCCGAGCCGGGGAAGGTGTCGGCCCCGGCGCGCGCGGGGGTGGCCTCGCCGTCGCCGGTGGTGGTGACGCCGTCCACACCCCCGGCCGACAACGCGTTCAGCGCGGTGCCGTCGACCTCGCCGTCGACCGCGGCACCCTGCCGCTGAGGGGCGCCCGGCGGACCTGCGGGTCCACCGGGCATCCCCTCGGCCGCCCCCACCCCTTCCCGCGCGCCCCTTGCCGCCTCTCGCGCCCCGGAGCGGCTCCGGGTTCGCTCCGGCGCGCGGCTCCGGCGCGCCGTCCCGGACCTGCTCCGGCGTGCAGCACAAAGTTCGCACCGGCCGTGGAACCGTCGCGCCGTCGGCCCACGTCCTTCCTCCCGTGCAGCGAGATGGCACCAGGACACGCGCAGAGCGTGCCGGCGTGCGGACCGAGACCGGGCGGCCGACAGCCGCCCACACCGGGCGTGCGACGGCCGTCCACCACCCACTCCGGGTGGTGGGCCTCCTCGGCCTCACCCTCCATCTGGTCCTGGTCGGCTGGCTGGTGCTGCGCCCGCTGCCGGTGGCCTGGGTGTACGACGCCAACCTGACGCCGCTGGCCTCCCTGCACTCCTCCAGCCTGGGACAGGTCCTCGGCGAACTGCTCCTGCCCGCCCCGCTCGGCCTCCTGCTGCCGCTCGCCGGAGGTCGTCTCCGAGCACCCTGGCTGCTGTCCTTCCTCCGCACCACCGGCGCCTCGGCCCTGCTGGCCACCGCCCTGGAGTTCCTCTCCTCCTGGGCCCCGGGCCACGTCCTCAACGTGGACCACATCCTGCTCGCGGTCGTCGGCGTCGGCATCACCCACCTCGCCCTGGTCCCCGCCGGACGCTCACTCCTCCTCCGCCGCGCGACGGCCCCCCGGGCCCCGGCACCGAGGTCCACGGCGTCACGGGCCACGGCGTCACGGGCCATGGCGTCACGGCCCACGGTGTCCGCCCGGGTTCAGGCCCCGGCAGCCGCACCCACCGCCGCGCCCACCTCTGCGCCCGCCGTTTACGCGGAGCCCGTCGCGGGCCGCGGTCACTGAAGCCCGACGCCGCCCGCCGGGCACCCCGCGAACTGCGTCTCCTCCGACAAGACACCCTCCTCGGCAGTCGGTCCGACCCCGGTCCGCCCCACCCCGGTCCGCCCCACCCCGGTCCGCCCGAGCTCAGTCCGCCCTGCGGACCCGGCCGCCGACCTCGATCAGGCCGCCGTCGCGGATCCCGGTGACGATCTGCGAACCGCACCCCTGGGTGATCGTCAGATCACGGCCCAGCTCGGCGGTGAGGAGGAGGGCGGCGGCGCCGGTGGCCTCGTCCTCGTCGATGCCGTCGTCCCGGCCGGGGAAGGCGCGGGCGCGGACGGTACCGGCCGCCTCGTCCACCCAGGCCCAGGCGTAGATCCACTCACCCGGCGGCGGCACCGCCAACCCGTCCACCTCGGCCGGTGAGCCGTGGCGCCGGAGCGTGCGCGGCGGCGCCCAGGCGGCGGGCGCCGCGATCCGGGTGAACGCGCCGTCGTGCCGGACGTCGACCGCGCCGGCCCGGGTGACCAGCCGGTCCACGCCGAGCAGCCACGCGGCGCCGACGCACGGGTGCCCGGCGAAGGGCAGGCGGAGGGTGGGCGTGTAGATGTCGACGGCGCCGCGCTCCGGGTCGTCGACGAACACCGTCTCGCTGAAGCCGAGCTCGCGGGCGAACGCCTGCCGGTCGGCCTCGGCGGGAAGGGCCGCCCCGTCGCGGACGACGCCGAGCAGGTTGCCGTACCCGCCGTCCGGTCCGCAGAACACGTGCAGCACTTCGTGGTCGGTCATCTGCTCACCCTCGTCCGATCGGACTCCGTTCCGGAGCCGAATTCGTTATCGAAATACCGCCTGAATAAACTTCCGAAATATTTAATTTTGTGATATACTGTCAAAATCTATCGGTAATGTCCGCTTTCATGGTGAACAACGGACAACCGAGCCGGACGGCTCTCATGGCGGCTGCGGCACGCGCGGCGCATCTCGTCGTCGACGACGCTCCCGCAATCCTCTCCGACACCGTGGCCCACACGTTTCTCGCGGAGCACGCCGACGAACTCCTCGGCTATCACCGGTCCTACGGCAGCCACCCCGTCCTGGCCGGCGCACGGACCACGGCCGTCACCCGCAGCCGCTACACCGAGGACCGGCTCGCCGGGCTCGCCACCCTCGGGATCGACCAGTACGTGATCCTCGGCGCCGGGCTCGACTCCTTCGCCTACCGGTCCGAACTCGCAGGCCGGGTAGGGGTTTTCGAGGTCGACCGCCCTGCGGCCCAGGAGTGGAAGCGGGAGCTGCTGCTCGCGACGGGGACGCCAGTGCCGCCCTCCACCGCCCTCGTCCCGGTGGACTTCGAGCAGATGTCCGCCCGGTCACTGACCGACGGGCTCGTCCGGTCCGGCTTCGACCTCGACCGGCCCGCACTGGTCGGCTGGCTCGGGGTCACGATGTACCTCACCCGGGAGGCGATCGGCCGGACCCTGGACGCCGTCGGCGGCTTCGCCCCCGGCACCGAACTCGTGGTGGAACACCTCCTGCCGCCCGAACAGCGCGACGAGACGGGTGCGGCGTACGCGGAGGCGGTGATGGCCGCGACCGCCGAGCAGGGCGAGCCCTGGCGGACCTTCCTCGGCATCGAGCAGATGGACCGCCTGTTGTGCGCGCACGGGCTCCGCCCGGTCGAGTACGTCCGGCAGCACGAGACGGTCGGCCCGGCGGAGTGGGAACGCACCGACGCGCTCCGCCCCTTCGAGCTGTCCGTACTCGCCCGCGCGACCGTCGCCGCCCGGTAGGCCCCGGCAGGTCCCGCGTAGGTCCCGACAGCTCCCGGCAGCTCCCGGCAGTGCTCGAAGCGGGCGCGCCGGACGTACCGGACGCGCCCGCCGTGCTCAGCCCCCCGTCGGCCCGCCGGGGCCGGGCCTGCCGACCGGACCGGCCGGGCCGGGCGGACCCGCCGGACCGGCCGCCGGGCCCGCCGCCGGGCGGGACGGCCTGGCCGCCGGGCGGAGCTGCTGGCGGCGGTGGGCCACGAGCAGCGTGCCGATGCCCATCGCTATCGCGGTGCCCCCGGTGATCGCCATCGGTGCGTTGAAGGAGTCGCCGCCCGTCGTCGCCAGGTCGGCGGGCGGCAGCGGGGCCGCCGCCACGGTCACGGTGACGGCCGGGGCCGGTGCGGCGGGCGCGGTCGGCGTGGCGTCGGCCGCCTGCACGACCGGCGCGCTGGTCGACGGCGCCGGAGACGTGACCGCCGCGAGGCCGACCGCGGGCGCGGTGGCGGCGGGCGGGCCCGCCGGGGCGACGGACGGCGCGGTCGGCTCGGCGACCGGGGCGGTGCCCACCGTGCTGGGCGCCGCCTGCGGGGCCTGCGGCGTGGACGGCGCGGCGCCGGCCACCGTGATGTCGACCGCCGAGCTGGTGGCCGTCGCCCCGGACCCGTTCCCGCCGCCCTGGGGGAGGCTGAGACCGGTGAACACCAGCGACAGCACGCCGGCCGGCACGTCCTGTGCGAACGCCAGCCGGACGTTGACCGTCCGGGACTCGCCGTCGCGCAGCCGGACGAGGCCGCTGTCCTTGTCCCCCGTGCGCAGGGTGAGCGTGAGCCGCCCCGCCGCGGACGAGCCCTGGTCGACCGCCGGGAGCCACTCGCCCTCGGCCGTCTGGAACTCCAGCCGGGTCCCCTCGGCGGTGGGCAAGGCCCGCCCCCGGAAGGTCAGCTCGGGCAGGAAGGCGATCTCCTTGCCGCTGCGGTTGGTGAGCGACAGGCGGAACGGCTTCGCCTCGCCGCCCGCGGTGAAGGAGACCGGCACCGCGTCCAGGGCGAGGAACGGCACACCGGGCGCGGGGGCGGGCGTGGGGGTCGCGCTGCCGCCCGCCGCCGTGGTGACGAACTCGGAGAACGGGCTGCTCGCGCTGGAGATCCGGTTCTCCGGCGGCAGCGTCGGGTCCGAGACGACGGCGTTCAGCGCGGCGGTCGCCCGACCGGCGGGAGCGTCGGCGGTGACGGCGAGACGCAGCCGGTACGTCGCCGAGCCCCCGGCGGGCAGGCTCAGCCGGGAGTTGAAGGCGTCGAGCGTCCAGGTCGCCCCGACGGCGGCCCCCGGGTTGGGCGTGGCGGGCTTCCACTGCGCTCCGCCGGGCGGCTGGAACTCCAGCCGGAGCTGGGTCTCGCGGATCCCCGAGTCGCCGTTCGCGACGGTGAACCCGGTGGTGACGTCGACGGCGTGGTCGGCGGAGTTGCGGAGCGTGGCGGTGAACTCCGCCGCGAGGCCGCCCGCGGTGAAGCCGCGGGGGAAGCCGTCGAGGGTGACCGTGACGGGGCTGCGCTGTTCCTGGACGCCGGGGCCCGGGACGCCCTGTCCCTGGGCGCTGCGGACCGTGTCGGCCTTGGCGGGGCGCGGAAGTGCGGAAGCGGCGGGCGCGGCGGCGAGGGCGGCACCCGAGACCAGGGTCGCCGCGGCGGCCAGGGCGAGGGATCTGCGGTGCTGAGTACGCAAGGGGACCTCATGGGAGGAAGGCGGGCGAACCCGACGGAACCCGGCAGCAGGCGGTTCGCCGAGGTGGGAGGCCGCACCGGGACTCTCACCCGGGTCGCTGCTTCGCCCCCCAACCACCAGCGACGGCCGCATCATATCCGAACGCACTGACGCTTCCTGAGCGGTTTTCAAGGGGTGAACGGCGGGTTCGCCGGGTGGATTCGGCGATGACACCGTGGCGAAATCGTGAGGACGACTGTCGGTGGACTCCAGTACTGTGCGCACTCGTCCCCATCAGCCGCTCTTCCTCACTCACCCACAGGAACCTCCCTTGAATTTCGACTTCGACGCCGAGCCCCTCTTCTCCTGGTACGTCGTGCTGCTGGCCGTCAGCGGCATCGCCATGGTGGTCCTCGGCGCCATCAACCTCGGCGGGGTGAAGCTCGGCTGGCGCATCCTCAACATCGTCGCCGGCATAGCCTTCGTCGGGTACGCGTACTACCTCGGGTTCGTCTTCGAGGGCGGCGAGTACCGGATCTTCTTCCAGGCCTTCATCCTGCCGGTGGTGCTGATCGCCAATTCGGTGAAGGCGCTGGCCGAGCGCTCCAACGCGACCGCCCCGCAGCCGGTGCCGGTGCCGAACGCCCCGCAGTACAACCCGACCGCGCGTCAGCACCAGGCCGCTCCGTACCCGCCGGCCGCTCCGTACCAGCAGCCCCACCAGCAGGCCGCCCCGCAGCACCAGGCCCAGCCGTACCAGCCCGCCGCCCCCTACCAGCAGGCCGCCCCGTACCAGCCGGCCGCCCCGTACCAGCAGGCCCAGCCGCAGGGCCCGCAGCAGGGCTGACCCACCCGGCCCACCGCCGTCCGCCGGGCCGCGCCGTTCGGCGCCCGGCGGGCGGCGCGGTATTCCGGTGGTCGCCCCGCCCGCCCCGCCCTACCATCCGCCCATGACCAGCACCCGCGCGCCCGAGGCCACCACCCCCGCCATCACCCTCGTCCCGCTCGACGTGGACGACGCCGAGTTGCTGTACTCCTGGCGCTCCGACCCCGTGGCGGCGCACGAACTCGGCCACTGGCCGCGCCCCTTGTCGGCCGTCCGCGAACGGATCGAGCAGGACATCGAGGACTCCGACCACGACGGCTTCCTCGTCGTGCTCCCGGACGGCACCCCGGTCGGCTCCGCCGTCCTGGCCGACCAGGACATGGTGGACGGCCTGGCCTGCGTCCGCTTCCTCGTCGCTCCCGAGCAACGGGGCCACGGTTACGGTGCCGCCGCCCTCGACGCCCTGGTCGACCTCGCCTTCGGCGAACTCCCGCTGCACCGCCTCGAAGCGATTCCCCACACCACCAACGCCCCGGGGCTCGCGACCCTCGCCCGCGCCGGCTTCGTCCAGGAGGGCGTCCGCCGCTCCGCCTGCTTCCACCGGGGGCGGCGCCACGACATCGCCATGCTCGCCCTCCTCCGCCCGGACTGGGAGGCCCGGGACCGGCCCCGGTCCTGGGAGCGCTGAACTTCCCCCGCAACGGCCGGAAGCCCCCGCGACAAACGCCCCGGCACACGATGCAATGGCACCCGGGACACAGCCGTGCCGGGGAGGGCGCATCGGATGTCGGGCGAGAACCAGCGGACCAACCGCACGCTGCCGGGATTCGAGAGGTGGATGCTCGTCACCGTCCTCGCCTCCTTCCTGCTGTTCGTCGGACTCCACCTGAGGGGAACGGTGGAGCCGCTCACCGACTGGCGCTCCCTCGCGGCCGGGGCCCTGTTCCTGGCCATCGGCACCACGATGTCGTACGCCTCGGACCGGAAGGTCGGCATCGCCGTGGTCATCGGAATCGTCAACGGGTACGCGGCAGCGGGCATCGTCCATCAGTTCCTGTAAGGGTGGGAGCGCGACGGTCGGTGACGGCGGAGGAGTTGGTCGGACAGTGCTGACAGGAGCGCCGGTGACGCCGGAGGCGGTGACGCACGACCTGGTGATCGTCGGTGGTGGCCCGGCGGGCTGCGCGGCGGCGGTGATGGCGGCGAGCGTGGGGCTGCGGTCGGTGCTGATCGAGCGGCACGAGCCGGCGCACACGCTCCGCCGGGTGCCGGCGGTGGAGAACGTCCTCGGCTTCGCGACCGGCGGGGCGTTCGCGGACGCCGTCGCGGCGGACGTTCGGCGGGTGCACGAGCTGTGCGAGGTCCGCGTGGGCGACGCGGCGGAGGAGTTGCAGGCGGACGACGGCGGGGTCACCGTGCGCCTGGCCTCGGGCACTTCGGTCCGCGCGCGGTACGCGGTGGTCGCGACCGGCGTCCGGGCGGCGCTCCCGGAGGAGGCGGAGTGGATCACCTCCGACGCCGGCCCGATCCCTCCGGTGTGGGAGGCGGACGCCGCCTCCCTCTCCGGTCGCCCCACCCTCGTCCTCGGTGCCGACCGCCCCCTCGGCACGCTGCTGCGCGCCCACCCGGACGTCCCGCTCCGCCTGGTGGTGCCGCACCCGCCGGCGGACGCCTACAAGGCCGACGAGGTCCGCGGGGAGAGCCGGGTGACCCTGCGGGAGGTCGCTTCGCTCGACCTCCGCCGGACGGTCGACGGCCGTTTCACGGCGGGCGAGTTGGGCGACTTCGACGCCGACGCGGTCTTCGTGAACCTCGGCTGCCGCCCGGCCGCCGTGCCCGGAGCGCTGGTACGGGGCGAGGACGGCTACTGCCCGCCCGAACGGCAGCACCCCCACGTCCTCACCGCCGGGGACCTCCGGTCCGCGCGGGGCCAGCGCATCATGACCGCCACCGGCTCGGGTGCGGAGTCCGCCCTGAACGTCTACTACGCGCTGAGGCTCAACAGTTGAGCTGAGGACCAGCACCCCGCAACGTCCGAGTCCGCCGGTCGGCGGACATCGGCGGCGGCGGTGGCGGGGGAGGGGGGGGGGGGAGGCGCCCGGCAGGGCGGCCCCCAGGCCCACCCCCCACCCAAAAAAAGACCGCCACACGGGG
>NZ_JBHXKE010000197.1:0-7491 GCF_042722765.1 Kitasatospora sp. NPDC058406 | reverse complement strand
TGAGTTGTGCACCACCACCCCGAAACGACCGAGTCCGCGGGTCGGCGTAAATCGGCGGCGGCGGTGGCTGCGCAGGAAGTCGGATCTGCCGACTTCCTGCGCAGCCCAAGGGACCTCGCTCCAGCGATTACAGGCCGTCCAACGGTGAGCGGTGGCGCCACGGGAACAGTCGCTCGTACGCACCACCACGACGAAAGCGCTGTTCACTACTGCGTGCACCGGGGCGGAGGGTGCGGACGGCGAAGTGGAAGGCGGTGGCCGCGAGGACGGTGGAGAGGACGAAGAGCGAGGCGACGCCGACGCGGAAGAGGACGTGCGGCACGTCGAGGACGTGGGAGAGGACGAGGTAGCCGGCGGTCCCGGTGAGGACGGCGCCGAGGGCGGGGGCGGAGAAGTGGTGGAAGGCGAGGCGCTTGGGGAGGGCGGAGAGGAGGGAGCCGGTCGGTATGGAGATGAAGGTGCCGACGAGGAGGCCGACCATGGCGCCGAGGGGTACGGAGGTGGAGCGGAAGGCGATGAGGGCGACGAGGGCGCCCCAGAGGGTCCCGCCGATGACGCCGACCTGGGTGGTGCGGACGATGAGTCGGATACGCCAGGTGTCGGCGTTCATCAGTGAGATCCTCCGGGGCGGGGAGAAGCGCGGTTCAGATGAGGTGGTCGAACTCGCCGGCCTTGGCCGCGAGGAGGAAGGCGCGGAGCCTCACCACGTCGGTAGCGATGACGGCATCCGAGTCATCTGATTCGCGGAGGTGGCGGACGTCTCCGCTGCCGTAGGCAAGCTCGACGCACGTGCTTCCGCCATCAGCATCGCTGAAGCTGGATTTCTGCCAATCGATCCGGTTCACATACACCCCCGACATTGGTGTCAGACCAGGTGGTCGAACTCGCCGGCCTTGGCCGCGAGGAGGAACGCACGGAGCCTAGTGGCATCACTCGTCAGCGTTGTGCCCGGGTCATCGGACTCCCGAACATGCCTCAGGCCGTCAGCACCTCGGGCCAGTTCGAGGCAGTTGTCAGCGCCGTCTGCGCCGCTGAAGGAAGACTTCTGCCAGGACAGGTGGAACATCGGACGCCTTTCAGGTCTGCAGCAGGTAGAGGAGATGTTGGACCAGGCCCCAGGAGTCTCGCGAGGGGAGTTCACACAAGTCTCTCCGCCCGTCGACGGCAGGCAAGGCGTTGTCGGCCAACCGCTGGAACGCGTGGCGATAGTCGCCGACGTCCGTCGGATCGCCGAGATGTTCGGCCCGTTTGGGGCCGGAGAGAACGATCGTGGAGAGGTCGGAGCATCCCGGGTCGCAGACCAGGAACGAAGCCGAGATCGGTCCGTGCTTCGGGGCGGTGAACGGCAGCACCTGGATGGTGACGTTGGGCAGTTCCGCCACGTCGAGGAGGTGGCGCAGTTGCGCCCTCATCACGGCATCCCCGGCGAAGCGCATGCGTAGAGCTGCTTCGTGGATGACGAACCGGAACTGCCGATCCTTGCCATCGGTCAGGATCCGCTGCCGTTGCATGCGGAAATCGACCGCTGTCGAGATGTCCCAACTGGCGCCGACCTTGTAGGCATCCTCGTAGATGGCCTCGGCATACGCGGGAAGTTGAAGCAGCCCGGCGATGTACAGCGTGTCGTAACTGTCCAGCCGAACGGACCGGTCCTCCAGCTCCGCGAGATCGAGAGCAAGGTCCGGGACCTTGTTGGCGAAGGCGCTCCACCAGCCCTTGCCCGAACCCCGCCCCATGTCCGCGAGCCCGGCGCGATACGCCGGATCCTCGCAGCCGTAGGCGTCCAGCCACACGCTCAACCGCTCCTGGTTGAGGCTGATCCGGCCCGCTTCCGTGTGGCTGACCGCCGGGCTCTTCATCCCCACCAGCGCGCCGGCCTCCGGAGCCGACAAGCCCGCCGCCGACCGCAGACGGCGAAGCTCGTCTCCGAAGCGGCGCTGCCGCTGACTGATCTCTCCCCTGAGCCCCACAGCGTCCCTTCCTTCTTCCCGCAGTGTTCCGCATCGACGCGACCCGCCGCCACCGGCGGCCCGTCACTCACAAGGGTCAACCTTGCCGTTTTGGTTGCAACAATATGACTCGCAACCCTACTGTCAGTGTTGCACCGATCACACGACGGAGCGTCAGTAACGCTTTTCTCCAAGGCAGTAGGCGCCTGCTGCCTTCACGCACCGCAGAGCAACCGGGTCCGGTCCGGCCTGGCTCACGGCGACGCACGTCGACTCCTCTCCTCCCCACCTCTCCCCTCGGAGGTCTGCCATGCGCACCTTCAACCCGCCCGACTGGTCGGCCGCCCGCAACGAGCTGCGCGCCGCCCTCACCTCCTCCGGCTGGCACCCGGACGCCGTCCACGATGCCGAACTCGCCCTCCACGAGCTCTACTTCAACGCCTGGCGGCACGCCGACTGCCAGGCTCCCCTCGTCATCGTCGTCCTCCTCCCCCGCACCCTCCGCGTCTGCGTCTGCGACGACAGCCCCGCCCTCCCCGAACCGCGTATCTCCGCCGACCCCTACGAGGTGTCCGGCCGGGGCCTCCACCTCGTCCGCGCCCTCACCCACCGCTTCGGCGCCGACTCCCACAAGAACGGCAAATCCGTCTGGTTCGAACTGGACGCCGCCGCGTGAACCACGACCGCACCCCCCTCACCCCCCACGACCCCGTCATCCGCACCTACACCGAGCCCGAGGTCACCGCCCTCCTCGCCGAACTCCACGAACTCGGCCGCCCCTTCGGCATCCAGTGGGGATCCGCCGCCACCCTCCCCGGCGCCGTCGACGGCCGCCTCCTCGTCGACTTCGGCAACGCCCCCGTCGCCACCCTCCTCAACCTCCTCCACCTCCTCCGCTCCACCGAAAGGAACGACCCCCCCGTGGGACTCCTGATCCCCCTCGTCACCGAGGCCGTCCACACCGAGCGCACCACCGTCGCCCACGTCACCGTCGAGACCGTTCCCGACGCCCCCCTCCAACTCCGCCTCGCCCCCGACCTCGACATCCACGCCGCCCCCGGCGAGCACCTCGCCGTCCCCCTCACCCGCGACCAGGCCGAGGACCTCCTCCACGCCCTCGCCGCCCGGCTCGGCCACCGCCTCCTGCGAATCCAGCGGTGAGGCCCGGCACCGTCGACTACCTGGTCGGCGCGGCCTTCGCCGTCCTCCTCGCCCTCGCGATCACCACCGTCGCCCTGGGCGTCATCACCGCCCTCAAGGTCCACCGCGAACCGGCCGACGACGAGCCCGACAGGCGCATACCGCGCTGATCCCGCCCCACCCGCACGGCGGCTGCCGCCCCAGCCGCCGCCCACCACCGCGCACCCGCACCCGCACCCGCACCCGCACCCGCACCAAAAGTCGACACCACCGACTTCCCGCTCCGACCCGTGCACCGTCCTTGACGTGCCTACGGGCGAAGTCCCATAGTCCGTACACATGTTCCCCACCGCACATCGCCGGACGACGCGACGACTCCTCTCCAGAGCCGCTGCGCTGCCGGTGTGCCTGTACGCCGCGGGAATCTGGGAGAGCCGCTCGGGCGGACACCTGCTCGTCGCCGACGCCTTCGACCGCCCGATACTGCTGATCAGCTGCTCGCTCGCCCTGCTGGTGCTCGCCGCCTGCTTCATGAAGCCCGGCCGCGACCGCATCGTCGCGGCGCTCTTCACCGTGCTCGTCTGGATCACGGTCATGATCGGCGGCGTCCTGCTCCAGGGCCTGCGCGTCACCGAGACGATGAGCCGCGAGCAGGCCCCGGACCGGCCCGACCGGGCGCTCGTCGTACGCCTCCAGGCCGATCCGGGAGGCGAGACCGAGAGCCAGTACTGGTCGATCCTGGTCGAGGCCGGCACCGGCTGGTGCGCCCGCCGGTGGACCGTCCACGAGATGGCCGGGCAGTACCCGGGCTACGGAGCGTTCAAGTCCGCGACGTGGACGGGCCCCGACCGGATCACCGTCACGACCGACATGCACGTCAAGGTGTTCAGCCTGTCCGCGGGCGACGGCCACCCCCTGCCGGCCCCGGACACCCCCTGACCCCTCCGGAGGACGACGAACGCCCGGACGCGAGCCCCGACCGCACGCGGA
Organism: Kitasatospora sp. NPDC058406; assembly: GCF_042722765.1. Lineage (NCBI taxonomy): Bacteria > Bacillati > Actinomycetota > Actinomycetes > Kitasatosporales > Streptomycetaceae > Kitasatospora > Kitasatospora sp. NPDC058406. The sequence goes on along the minus strand of NZ_JBHXKE010000197.1, from coordinate 3,412 downwards.
TTGCATCCTTGCCACCTGCGCCCCGCCTCACGACGACGCGGCGACCGCCCGGGGTGCGGCCGGGCCGCGGGACGACTGCGTCCGGCTCAGCACCAGGCTGGTGGTCGTGCTCCCGAACTGGGCCAGCTCGTCGACGATCTCCTCAAGATGCGCGAGCGACGTGGTCGCCACCTTCATGACGTAGCAGTCGTCCCCGGTGGTGCGCAGGCACTCCAGGATCTCCGGACGCTCCCCGAGCAACCGCCGCAACGGCTCGTGCCGCGTCCCCGGCCCCGGGTACTTCAGCCGGACCACGGCGTGCACCGGGTACCCGGCCCGCTCCAGGTCGACCTCCGCCCGGAAGCCCGTGATCACCCCGACCGACTCCAGCCGCCGCACCCGCTCCGTCGTCGCCGACGCGCTCAGGTTCACCCGCCGCGCCAGCTCCGTGAACGCGACCCGGCCGTCCCGCTGGAGCTCCGCCAGGATCGCCCAGTCCGTCGCATCAAGGCTCTCGGTCATCCGCCCAGGCTACCGACGGATCGGTTGCCGACGGATCCACGGCCGAACCGCCCCCGGACAGGCCGAGATCCCTCCGGCCGGAGCCGGCGCCACCGCGCGACCCCGCACCGCCCGGCGGCCCTACGTCCCCTCGTGGACCCGCGCCAGCAGGGCCATCAACTGCCGCTGCTCGTCCGGGTTCAGCGGTGCGAGCAGCTCCTCGTTGGCCGCCTCGGCCAGGGCCGCGCAGCGGGCGAGCACCGCCGCCCCCTCCGGGGTCACCGTCACCGCGTTCTTCCGCTTGTCGGCCGGATCCGGGGACCTCAGGACGTATCCCGCCCGCTGGAGGTGGTTGAGGATGCCGACCATGTCCTTGGGGTCGACGGCGAGCAGCCGCCCCAGGTCGGCCTGGGCCACCGGGCCGTACTCGGCGGTGGCGGCCAGCGCCGCGTGCTGCATGAGCCTCAGTCCCTCCCCGGCGATCGCGTCGGCGACCAGGCCCCGGCCGCGCGCCGCGACGCGACCGGCGAGCCAGCTCGGCAGGGACTGGAGGTGTTGGAGGGGCGAGGTCATGGTCCCAGGCTACTCGGGTTTTCATTGGACTTCCCCATGACTTTCGGCCTATCGTTGGGACATCCAATGACTTTAGGCCGGGAGGTCCTGTGCTGCGCATCCGCCACGACATCGACGACGGCCACACCGCGCTCCGCGCCGAGGAGGCCGCCGCCCCCACCCCGGGAGCCGGGGAACTGCTGGTCCGGGTCGAGGCGGTCGGCGTCACCCTGCCGACCGTCCGCAAGGTCCGCGAGGGCGGCGGGCCGGTCCCCCTCGGCGGCGAGGTCGCGGGGCGGGTCGTCGCCACGGGCCCGGGAGACGGCGCACCCGGTGGCAACGCCGCCTTCGCCGTCGGCGACCGCGTCACCGGGCTCTGCTTCGCCGACGCCTACGCCGAGTTCGCCGTCCTGAACACCGCGATGGCCTCCCGGATCCCCGACGACGCCACCGCCGTCGAGGCCGTCGCCCTGGTCCGCAGCGGACTCGTGGCGTGCGGGGCCTACGAGTCGGCCCGCGTGGAGCCCGGCGAGTCCGTCCTGGTCACGGCCGCCGCGAGCGGGGTCGGCACGCTCGCCCTCCAGTACGCCCGGGCCGGCGGAGCGGGCCGTGTCGTCGCGGCCGTCGGCAACCCCGCCAAGGACGACTTCGTGCGCGGCCTCGGGGCCGACGAGGTGGTCCACTACGACGACGCCGACTGGGGCGCCCCGTACGACGTGATCCTCGACGGCGTCGGCGGCGACCTGCTCGCACCCGCCGTCCGCGCCCTCGCCACCGGCGGCCGGCTGGTGGCCTACAGCTCCGGCGGCGGCACCGTCGAGGCGTACGAACTCCTGCTCCGCGGCGCGTCCCTGATCGGCTTCCAGATGCGCGCCGTCGCCCTCGGCAAGCCGGACGTCCACGCCCGCCGGCTGCGCGAGCTCTGGCAGCTGCGCGACGCGGGCACCCTGCGCCCGGCCGTCCACGCCGAGATCCCCCTCGCCGAGGCCGCCCGTGCCCACGCCGTCATCGAACAGCGCCGCAACCTCGGCAAGGTCGTTCTCGTGCCGTAGCCGGGGGCGCGGGCCCCCGGAGTGGTGGTCCCGAGCCTCGTCCCGGCGCCGCCCGCGGCCGGGACGAGCCCGACGCCGCTACGACACGAAGCCCACGACGCCGAAGCCCGGACGCGCCTCGACGTGGCGCAGCCACTTGATGACGTCCATGACGGCCTCGACCACCTCCGGCTCCAGCGGCGGCGCGTGCCCCTGCCGCTTGGTCTCCTCGAACTCCTCCAGGGCCCGCAGGCACTGCTCGTGCGTCCACTCGCCGCAACCCGGCAGGTACGAGGACGGAACGGGCGCGGGCAGCCCGGAGTAACCGAACTCGGACACGGACACGGCGGTGATCCTCAGCGCCTTCAGGCCCTCGTCGACGACGGACAGCCAGTCGCCCTTGAACGGGCTGAAGGAGGAGTTGTCCAGGAAGGACCCGGTCAGGCCGCAGAGACGCTTGTAGGCGTAGCCGTACTGGAACGCGTGCTCCCTGTTCTCCACGAAGGGCCCGGCGTGCACCACGGCGTGCAGCGCCTCGTAGGCCGTCGGGGCGCCGGCCTCGATCTCCGACTCGAACCATTCGTCGTCCGACGCCAGGTCCGCGCCGAAGCGGTCCTTGACGACCTGGAGCAGCTGGTCGTCACCGGAGCCGACCAGGGCGCGCGTGGCCTCGGGGTCCAACAGGTACACACTCAGGGAGGAGCTCATGGCACGACGCTATCGCCGAGGACCGACAGCGGAACCACACCGGAACGGCAGCGGATCGCCCGGGACGCCGTGCCCGGCCGGGCACGGCGGGCGCGCCGTCCCCGTGCGGTCGGGCACCCCGCACGAGACGTCGGACCGGCCGACTTCCCACTCCGTCCGCACGCCAACCTCCGGGGCGACCCTGAGGAAAACCCGGAGGCCGGGTCGCCCTGCGAGGGGAAGGACGTCAGGGGCCGGATCGGCTTGCGGGCTGAGGTGCCGGCCGGGAATCCGGCGGAGCATGGAGGTACGCCAGCCGGAGGGACCGGCCACCGGCGCCACAGCAACGGAGTACGCCATGAGCCGCCTCGCCCGCCCCCGCCACAACCGCGTCATCGCCGGCGTCTGCGCCGGGATCGCCGAGCGGTTCGGACTCACCCCGTGGACCGTCCGCGCGATCTTCCTGGTCTCCTGCCTGCTGCCCGGCCCGCAGTTCCTGATCTACCTGGCGCTCTGGCTGGTACTCCCCCAGGAGCCGTGACCGCCCCGCCGGGGACGGCCACCGCGAACCTCCCCGGCGTGAGCACCAGAACCACCGGCCAGGACCACCGGGACCACCACCGCAGGTCGACCACGGCGAACGGGCCGCTCACTCCGGGGGG
>NZ_JBHXKE010000196.1:0-19200 GCF_042722765.1 Kitasatospora sp. NPDC058406 | reverse complement strand
GAGCTGCAGTCACTCCTCGCCACCTGGGCCGGCGCCTGCCCCACCTGCCACCGCGACATACCCACACCGATACGAACCTGACCAAGCCCTACTAGCCCTTGGCCAGGGAAGTCAGCACGCCGACGGTGGCGCCGAGCACGCCGCTGATTACCCCTGCCACCACGAGATCGCTGGGACCGGATCCCTTCCGTCCCCGCTTCGGATCCTGGGAGCCGTCGCGGAGAAGCACAGAAGGGCGGCGCCATTCAGCCGTCGGCGCGATCGGGTGATGGGATACGACGTTGGTTCGGATGTCAGCCCTCGGCGGAAGGCTGTGCATGGGCTGGATATCGCGGATCCGGAATTCGTCCTGGCACTCCTGGCCGAAGACCCTCTGCCATGCCCGCCGCCAGGCATCCATGTCGGGAAGCCGGGCCGGCCGACACCCGGTCAGGAATGCCTCAACGCTCTCCCAGCTGAGGAACATCCCCTCGGGCGAGAGCATGCGGTGCACGGTGCTCTTCGTGATGTGCAGGTCGGCGGCCTGCGCGTTCTCAGCGATAGCCCTCATTGAGAGCCCGCCGCTCTCCTCCCGGTAGCCCTTGAGCCCCTGCTGGAAGTCCAGACGGGAGCGCATGTAGTCAGGATGGGGCGACACCGCCCGGTGTCGCTGCCGGGCGACCCGCGCGCCCTGCTTCGGGTCGTCGAACTCCTCGGCGGTCAGGGCTCGCTGCCGGCTGCGCTGCGCGGTGCTGAGCAGCCGACGGGCGTGGCGGAGGTCGTCGGGCGTACCCTCGCAGGCGACCACGTAGCCAGTGACCGTCTCGACTCGGGGCACCCGGTCGCCTCCCTGGTCCGCCCGGGAGAGCGTGACCGCAGAGCAGTACCGCCGTCCCCCGAGGATCTCGGCCATCTCGCTGTAGGTGATCTCGCTACCGCCGGGCCGCGGCCGGAGCCGGCGGAGGAACTTCGAGAGCTCCTCCGCCAGCCCGGGGGTGACTCCGGCCTTCTTCCGGCCGGCCACGGCTACAGCCCCGGCACCCGGCGCCGGCGGCTGCGGATGTGCAGCACCCGCATCATCAGGCCCGTTACCACGACCGTGACCGCGGACTTCGCCGCCGCCACCAGCAGCGGATTGGCCAGCAGGAGAGGCTGGACGAACGAGAGGACCACAATCACGACGACCACCACACCGGCGATACCCGCCGGCAGCGCGCTTCGGCGCGTCCGCGGGCGCCGAGAAACGGTTCTGGACATGACTACTCCCTTCATGGTTTGTCGATTACTCAGCGCGTCCATCACGGCTTGCAGACCGTATTGACGAACGATCAGATATTGCCACTCAAATGGCATGGCGGTCAACCTCCCATTGCGACATTAATTCAAGTCGTCCCATTTCCTTGAGGAAACTTGAGAGTATTAGGCCTGTCGAAGATTTACATCACCGCAGGTCAGGGCACCCATGAGCCTCCCTATTGATTCATATCGCACATCCGTGTCCCGCCACCCTTTGCCAATCAACGACCTAGGACCCGATCGTTGCTGACGACTGGCTACCCAGGCTTGTCGGTTACTCAGCACCAGGGAATCGGGCCAGCTGTTGCAGCAGCCAGCCCCGCGTCGGAGCCCCGGCACGCAGAGCCGTAAGGGCCCTCGCAGATGGCTGGGGTGCCGACTGCACGTCGGCACCCCGGCCGCGTTTTTCCGTCTTCCTGTGTAGTGCGGGGAAATCGCCGAACCGTTTGCCCCCGACATCAAACCGTGACCACAGGTAGATCACAGAGCCGGGACGCCTTCCGCACCTCGGCGCAGCTCACGGAGGTGCGCAGCAATGCCGCGACCGCCGCGGTCCGGGATCATCAGCCCGCCGGAGACAAGATCGAGGAAGACGGGCATCCGCGCGCCAGGCGCGCCGCCGGGGCTGCGGTGGTCGTTGGTGTCGGTCGTCCGGTTCTCCCGAATTTCGTCGGTGAATTCGCGCGAGAGCTCGCGCACATAGAGAAGTCCCGGCCGCTGGAAGGCGGTCGGGGCTTTTCGTTCGGCAACACGGGGGGTACCGGGGCCGGTCTACAGCTCCAGGTCCGCGCTGCGCCGGGACGTCAGCCCGGCGCAGCGCGTTCTGCGGGGACAGGTCAGTGCTGGATCTGCAGCAGTTGTTGCCTGGTCCACCCTTCTCCGGTCGGGGTGAGTGCGGTGATCCGGTCGTTCGTGAGGTCGACGAGGAGTTTCGGCCGGGCCTGGTCCTCGAGTAGGAGGACTTGGGGATGTCCGTCGGTCTCGGTGACGGTGGTCGCGCCGCACTGCACAAGGTGGTCGCGGAAGCGGTTCAGCGCTGCGGACGCCTGGTCCGGGGCGAGTTCGAGCACCTGCTGGGTGAGGCTCTGGCCGGCGCCGCCGCCGGTGATCGTCGACTTGACCCAGGCCTCCACGCCTGCCGCGCGCAGGCGGGCGGCCCGCAGCTCGTCGGGGGCGCTCCAGGGGAACTCCGCCGGGTCGCAGGAGGTGGAGGGGGCGGCGGGCGCCTTCGGGCAGCCCGCGGACAGGGTGAGCGAGGCCTCGGACCGGCTGTAGGGGGCCTGGGGCCAGACGCTCTCCGGGCGCAGGAACGTGCTTTCCGGGGCGTGGTACTGCGCCGTGCAGGCGACGGTCTGCGGGGAGGGTTGGGCCTTGTCGGCGGGCTGGTCGTTCGTGCAGGCAGTCAGGACGGTCAGGCCCGCGAGGGCCGCGAGCAGGGCCGGTGCGGTGCGGTGGTTCATCGGTCTCCCCTGGCGGGTGGGTGCGGTGGTGGTGCAGGCCGCCCTGTGTACGCGATCAACCCCACGGCCTCCGCGCGCTACCGCGAGCGCCGGACCGTCGCGCGCAAGACGTCGGACCACCTGGACGCCCTGGCGCTGGCGAACATTCTCCGCACCCGACGCCGACGCCCCCCGGCAGCTGCCCACCGACAGCGAGCTCGTTCAGGCCGTCGCCGTGCTCGCCCGTGCCCAGCAGAACGCGGCACTCCGATCGCCGCAGAGGTGCAGGCAGGGTTCGTCGGGGCGGGCTCGAGGGCGCCCGCCGCGTCGAGCGGGTGCCCTCGGTCCGGTTCCTGGTGTCCTCAGGAGGTGGGACCGGGTTCCGGTCGGCGGATCGCCTCGGGATTCCCGACAGTCAGGACCATGTCCGGACCGTCCCGCCATACTCTCAGTGAGTCCCCCGCCCTGCTTCCGTCTTCAACCGCGGCACCCGCACCCTCAATTCTCACCGCCATTGCCTTTTCGGAGCATCCGACGGCCACGAACGTGAACGGCGGAATTTGCGTGGACGCCTGGGTGTATTCTCCGGCGAGAACGTTGCCGGGAAATTCTTGGTGAGTGTCCGAGTGGACGCTGCCGGAAGGACGCTGCGATCCGACAGAGCCGTGAGCCGTGGGCGTCTCCCCGGCGGGGCGGGCCGTCAGGAACGAGACCTCGCAGATGTCGTTCCTGACGGCGAGGACCACGTCGGTTCCCTCCACTTCCGCGATGCCCAGGATCTTGGCGGTGCCCTTGGCAGGAGGTGCGTCGACACTGCCCTGGAGGGGCTGGCCCGCCGGAACGGCGGCCAGCCCCTCCAGGGCCCATGAGGCGTCTTCTCGGGGGGTTGTCTCCCCGTCACCGGTACATGCCGTCGCCAGGGCCGCGGCGGCCAGGAGAACCGTCGCGCCCGCGAACCGGAGAGGGCGCCTCATATGAATTCCCCTAGTTCGACCAGTGGTTGTAGCAGTACCCTACCGGGTGCTGCGCGCTGCCGTTGCCGACCCAGTGGTCGGTGACGGCACGGCTGTAGATGTCGTAGTAGAAGAGGTCGTACAGGGGGTAGGCCTCCAGATAACCGAACTTGCCGGCCGGAACGGTGTACGCCCCGGCCTCGGTGCGCGTGGCCGTGTCGGTCACACTGAACCCGACCTGGGTGGAGACCTTCCAGGCAGGGATCGTCACGCTCGCCGACCAGGTGCTCGCTATCGCCCTGCTCTGGGTCAGCGTCAGGGTCATAGGACCGGGGCCGGTGACCATGTCGACCCTTCCGGTCCCGCAGACCTGCCCCGCGTAGCGCACGTCGCGGACCTCCAGGGTGATGTCGCTGTCGACCGTGCCCGGGGTCTGCGGGACCGTCGCGGCCTTCGTGGCGGGCGCCCCCTGGGGAAGCGTCGGAGCGGGAACCTGGCGGTCGACGGTCCAGTGACCGGGCACCGCACCCGCCGGGAGCCGGGTCGCCGCCCCCGCCGCCGAGACGAGCGAAGGCGCGTCGGACGCAGGTCCCGCCTGGGCCTGCGGCGCGACCATCACGGCCATCGCCCCCACGCCGGCCACGGCACACGCAATACGAGAAATCAAATTCCGCACAATTACCCCTGCTTCAACTGGAATACAACGTCTGGACGCCTTGCACCTGGGCGGTGGCCGAGATCTCGGCCATGGCGGCCGCAGTCAGCGTCGCGCTCTTCGTGCGGGCGATCGCCCGGCTGATCGAGACCCAGAGCTGTTCGAGACGGTGCCACTGCCACTCGCCCCACTCCCAGCCGATCCGCCCGCAGGAGCGGTCGGCCACGGGCCGGCAGCAGTTGCCGCTCCAGCCCGGATCCACATCAACGGCACTCGCCGGCACAGCCCCCCCGGGCCCCAGCCACCGCAGCACCAGCGAACATGCCGACAATGGCCTTCCTCATCATCGAATCCCCCTCCTGCACCGACCCCGATCAGGTCGACTACAGAGGACCCTAGGCGCCAAAAGACAGAACACGGGCAAGACTTGAGGAAAAGTTGAGGTAGTCACGACAAGTAATAGGCCTGTCTCCACTCGGAATCGGGCTGTGCACATAATGCGCGCCGTCTTCGACACCGCCGAGGCCCCGGGCGTGAAACTCATCGGGCCCCGGATCCTGAACCCACCGGCAGGAGTGCCAAACTCCTGGCAGCAGGTCAGCAGCCTGCGGCAGGGAGCAGCGGGTCAGGTCCGACGCCACCAGGAACTGGTCCGCTTCTCCTCGACGGCCGCAGCTTCAGCGGCGGCCGCGGCAGCCAGCGAACAGGCCGTCATCGTCCCAGGTGGCGGCCTGCTCCTGCTCGGCCCACCGCTCATCCGAGAACTTCGCCCGGCAGCGGGTGCAGACCGGGCGGTGCCGCTGCCGCTGCGCCTCACGGGCCTGCCGGACGGCCGCCCGCTGCCGCTCCCGCAGCTGGGCGCCGGGCCGAGCTCCACGGCCTGGTCGTCGGTCAGCTCGACCCGGACCCGGGAGTGCGGGGCGACCAGGACTCCGGCGACCATGTGCTCGCCGTCCGGCTCCGGGAGGTCGGTGACGGCCGGCTCGAACTCGGCGCCGGCGCGGATCCAGCGGCGCCGGTGCAGCAGCACGCTGTCCGGGTCAGTGGTGTCCGGCGGGTACCGGTCGTACGGGAGCCGGGCTGGGACGCGCACCAGGTAGGTCTCCCCGACCCGCACCTACGCCGCCCGCACCCCGATCGCCTCCTTGCCCGCTCTTCTTCCAGGGTGGTGTCGGCGGCGGCCGGGATGGTCAGCTCGCCGCGTATCAGGTCGTAGGTGATGGGCAGCGGCAGGGGCGGTAGGCCGTGCGGGTCGATGCTGGGAATGTCGTTGGTGATTTCGTGGCCTTTCGGATTTCGTCGGTGAATTCGCGTGCAGGGGTCGTGAAGATAGAGAAGTCACGGCCGCTTGGGGGTGGGCGGGATTTTTTTTGGCGACACGGAGGGGTGTGGCGGGGGTTCTACGGCTCGAGGTCCATCCAGGCGATCTTGTTAAGCGCGACGCCCAGGCCGCTGGCGCGGCGCCCGCCGTCCTTGAAGTAGCGTGCTCGCCGAGCGCTTCGGCGAGGATCTTCTCCTGCTCGGCTTGGCTCTTTCCGGCGTCGCGCGGCGTAGAGACTTCGGCGACCTCGCTGGGCATCTGGCGGTGTCGGAACGGCGAGGTGGTTGAACCGGCCATCACAGTTCGGCTAGCTGATCATTGGTCAGAAACGCCCTGGTGGGATCGGCCGAAGAGGAGCGGAGGCTCCCGAGTCGAGAGCGGGTCGCGGGCGGGTGAGCAGCGCTCACGTTGTCACAATTCTTCCTTGTTTCTGAAGGAATGTCCGATACGTCTCTCTGTTGTGAGGGGCTGTTGGCCGCGCCTGTCGCCGAAGGTCGCGCGCCTCCCGCCAGGGGCCTTGATATCGCACGTCGGAAGGGCTTTGACGCTCCATATTGCGAGCCGATACCGTCCGCTTGTCTATTCGCATGCGATGGGCGGCATGGGGCCCCCTGGCATGTAAGTTTACTTGGGAGTGCTTGTGCGTATGGCTCGCAGAGTGGTATGGCCACTTGCTGTTTTTCTGGCAATACCTGTGATGGCGGGTTCGATGCCGGCCTCGGCCGCTGAGGCCACGCCGCCGCTGGCTGTGGAGAATTTCTCCTATCCGGGGGCCGCGCAGATCCTCGCGCAGCAACACGCCATCCTGAAGTCGGGGGACGGAAACATCCAGCTGGCCGACTGCACGTCGACAGACAACATGCTCGAGGTGTACAGCCGGACTCTGGACCTCGGTCCTACCAAGATCTGTTTCCGGGTCACGGGGCCCGGCGGCTACCTGGCGGTGGAGCTTCCGAAGGTCTACAGCCTCAAGGGCGACGACCACACGGTCAAAGCGACGCTGACCACGGACGGCTCGGTCAGCAGCCTCGACCTCCGCAAGAACTACCACACACCCGTAGGCGAGGGCAGCGCCGTCGGGGGGATCACCCTGCTGGAACTGTCCGCCGCCGACGGACCGGCCGCACCGGCCATCACCAGCGACTACCCCGCGGTCGGCAGCGTCGTCATCGGTCAGCCCGGCCGCGCGGGCGGGCGGGCCTGCACCGCGACCCTGGTCGACCGCCACTGGGCCCTCACCTCGGCCGGCTGCTTCACCGACAACCCCGCCACCCTCCCTGCCGGCGCGCCGGCGAGCAGGAGCACCGTGACGATCGGCGGCAGGACCGTCGACATCGCCGAACTCGTGCCGCGCACCGACCGCGACCTCGTCATGGCCCGCCTCGCCGTCCCGGTCGACAGCGTCACCCCGGCCGCTCTGGCCGCCACCCCTCCCGCCACGGGCGAGAACGTGAGCGTGCCCGGCTTCGGCCGCACCGCCACCCAGTGGCGGCCCTACACCTCCCACACCGCCACCCACACCACCGGCGCCATCACCGCCACCAGTATCGACAGCACCCCCGCGCCAGGCTCTTCCGCGATCTGCGCGGGCGATGCCGGATCCCCGCTGCTGCGCACCGGTAACGGCGCTGTCCAGATCACCGGTGTCGCCTCCCGGTCCTGGCAGGGCGGCTGCTTCGGCGACACCGAGACCCGCACAGGCGCCACCAGCACCCGCGTCGACGACCTCGCCGGCTGGGTGAAGGATCTGAGGTACCGCACGTCGGACGTGTACGCGGGTACCCATGTGCAGATCATCGGCTCCGACGACAAGCTGTACGACTCGGTCGCCGACTACACCACCGGACTGTGGACGCGCGGGTGGACCCCGACCGGCGACAGTCGCCTGCTCGCGGTCGACAGCGTCGCCACCGGCGACACCGTCCACGTGTACGCCGTCCTGACCGACTACCGCGTCTACAGCCGCGACGGCAAGATCGGCGGCCGCTGGGGCGCCTGGAACGAGGTACCGGGAAGCGCGGTCGCCGCGGACGGCGCCCAGAAGATCACCGCCGCCGTACGGGGCAACACGGGCCTGGTCGACGTGGAGATCATCGGCAGCGACGGATCCCTCTACGGCACCACGGCCGACTACAACACCGGCACCTGGCGACCCACCTGGGGCAAGATCGGCGACAACCGGCTCACGGCCGTCACCAGCGCCTACTTCAACAACGCCACCCACGTCTTCGCCATCAACGAGGACGGCAAGGTCTACACCCGCACCGGGAACTACACCACCGGCAGCTGGGGCACCGACTGGATCGAACTTCCCGGCAGCCGGCCGGGCGTGACGTCCATCTCCGCCGCCGTCCACGGCACCACCGTCGACCTGTCGATCGCCGGCGCCGACACCTTCTACAGCACCAGCGGCAACTTCGACACCGGCCTGTGGGACCAGCAGTGGACACCGATGGGTGACAACCACCTCACGGTCCTCACCAGCACCACCTCCGACAACGTCGTACACGTCTACGCCGTCAACGAGGACAAGAAGGTCTACACCCGCGACGCCAACTACAACACCGGTCTCTGGACCGCCTGGAAGGAGATTCCCGGCGACGCCACCGGCGTCAAGGCCATCACGGCGGCCAGCACCGGCTGAGCATCCGACCCCGCGCCGGGCGGGGGTGATGTCCGGAGCCGGCCATCACCCCCGCCCGCCGGCGGTCGACATCTGCCGTACGCCACGGGTGACGCGCGCTGAGCACGCGCCCCTGGTACCGGGTGTGGGCGCCGCTCGCGCTGTGCTGACCGCTGGCGACCCCCCGGTGCCCGAACAGAAAGGAACTTCACGTTTCGATGGACATCTCTTCGATACCACGGGCCGGACGGCGCAGATTCGCCTCCGGACTCGTGGCCGGCAGCCTGCTGGTGGGGCTGCTCACGATTCCGGCCGCGGCGGTCGACGCCCCGCCGGCGACGGGCCCGGTCGCGGACCGGGTGAAAACGGTGGCGGCGTGGCAGAACGGCGGACCAAACGTACGCCGGGCCGCCGAGACCGCGCTGGCGGGTTCCGACGCCGACGTCACTGCGTTCGTCACGACCGGCAGGGCCGTCGCCGCGGAATACGACCTGCGGGCGCGCATCGAGGAACTGATCGCGATCTCCGGCCCGGGGGTCCGCGAAGCCGCCACCACCGCACTCGCCGGCAACGCGGCCGGTCTGCAGACCTTCCTCGAAAAGGGGATCCAGAACCCGTACGAGCACGACCAGCGGGTGCTGCTGTCACAGATCATGTCAACCGGCAGCCCAGCGGTGCAGGACGCCGCGAACAAGGCGATGTCCGGCACGCTGGAGGACGTCAACCAGTTCCTGAACGTCGGTCAGTTCAACGTCAGGGAGCACGACGACCGGGTCAAGCTGTCCCAGCTGATGCACGTGGGCGGCCCGCAGGTGCAGCAGGCCGCCAACGCCGCGATGGGCGGCGGCGCCGAGGACGTCCAGGACTTCCTGCGCTACGGCTACCAGACCGCCGCGGCCCACGACCAGGAAACCCTGACCATCGCACAGCTCACGGACCTGACAAGAAACGCCGCCACCCAGGCCGGCGAGCAGGCCCGCATCGCCAAGGACGCGTCCGCGAAGGCACTCCAGGCAACCGCGCTTGCCAAGGAGGCGGCGGAGCGCGCCGCGAACGAGACCCGGGCCTCCCAGTCCGACGCCGCGAAGGCCTCCAACGCGGCCGACCGGGCGGCGGACGCCGCCATCCGGGCGGCCAGCTCCGTCCAGACGGCAACGGCCGCGGCCAAGGCAGCGAACGAGGCCGCACGGCAGGCCGCGGCAGCCACCGCCAACGCGGCCGCGGCCGCCATGAAGGCGGGCAAGGCCGCCACCCGGGCTCTGTCGGCGGCGGCCGAGGCAGGCGGCGACGCGGGCAAGGCCGACCAGTCCCGCGCGGCCGCAGCCGCCGCCCGCACCGCCGCAGCCGACGCCCGCACCGCAGGCGAGGCCAGCGGCTGGGCCGAACGGGCCGTGACCCAAGCCAAGTCAGCAGCACAGTCCGCCGAATCCGCGGGCACCAACGCCGCCGCCGCCGCACAGGCCTCCGCCAACGCGGCCACCTCCTCGGGCGTGTCCGGGGAGGCCGCGGACCGGGCCAGGAAGGCAGCCGCCCGGGCCAACAGCGCCGCCGCGGAAGCCAGCCGCGCGGCGAAGGCCACCACCAAGATCGCCGACGACGCCGCCACAGCCGCCCGCGAATCGAAACAGGCCGCGAACTCCTCCGCCGCGCACGCCGAGGCAGCAGCGGCTGCCGCGGAGGACGCGGCCGCACACGCCGGCGACTCGACCAAGGCCGCCGCGACCGCACAGGCCGCGGCCGCCACCGCCGAAACGGCCGCCGTGTCCGCGGAGAACACCGCAAAGCAGGCCCACAACATCGCGGCCATCGCCCGCGCCTCCGACCAGGAGCGCCTGGACGCCCAGCAGGCCGCCGAGGTGGCAATCGCCCAGCAGGCCTACCGGGACGAGGACCTGAAGACCCGAAAGGCGGCCTGGGAGGCCGGGAAGACCACCCAGCTCGCCACCGATACCGAACGGCTCATCACCGAAGCCACAGCCGCCGGGGTCGACCAGAAGGATGCCGTGGCCAAGGGCCGCCAGGCCGCGGTCCGTCTGCTGGACGCCGGCGGCCCCTGGGTCCAGACCGCGGCGCAGAGCGCACTGGAGGGCTCGGACGGCGCCGTCCTCGCCTTCCTCAGCACCGACCTCGCGCTGGCCCGGACACAGGACGACCGCAGCAGCGTCATCGGCATCGCCGAAGGCTCCACGAACCTCGAGCACAAGCTCGCCGCCGAGACCGCCTCGGTGGGCACCCCCGCACAGGTCCGCGCCTTCCTGACGAGCGGCGCCTACAACGGCCAGGAACACGACGACCGGGTCCTGCTCTCGCAGATCATGTCCGTCGGCGGACCCGGCGTGCAGGACGCCGCGAACACCGCCATGAGCGGCACCCACGCCGACGTCCGCGCGTTCCTGACCAAGGGCCAGTACATCGCACGCGAACACGACAACCGGGTCCTGATCTCCCAGGCCATCGCCACCGGCAGCCCCGAGGTCCAGGCCGCCGCCCAGGCCGCCATGTCCGGACCCGCCTCCGGCCTCGTACCGTTCCTGCAGATCAGCCTGCCCCTGGCCCGCCAACGCGACGCCTTCACCGCAGCCCACATCGCCACCGTCAACTCCTACCTCGCCGCCATCGACGGCAACGCCGCCGTCGCCCGCGAGTACGCGGCCCAGGCCGCCCAGTCCTACGCCACCGCACGCAACGCCTCCGACGAAGCCGCCGGCTACGCCCGGCAGGCCCAGGCCTTCGCCGCACAAGCCGTCGGCTGGGCAACCCAAGCCGCCAACTCCGCCGCACAGGCCAAGACATCCGCCGACCAGGCAGCCGCCCACGCCAAACAGGCCCGCACCGCCGCAGCCACAGCCCAGGTATCCGCCCGCACCGCCGGAATCTCAGCCAGCGCGGCAGCCGGCTACGCCAAACAGGCCGGGAAGTACGCGTCCGACGCCAAGACCGAGTCCGACAAGGCCCAGGCCTCGGCCGTCGCCGCCGGCAAGAGCAGGGACGACGCGTTCGCGTCCGCCCGCGAGGCCGCACAGCTGATCATGTCCAAGCAGCAGGCCGACACCACCGACGGCAAGATGCAGCACGAGACCGCCACCGTCGACAGCAACGGCCGCGTCAGCTTCGTCGAGGGCGTCCCCCGGTCCGACGTCAACCCCGCGGTCATCCGCGAGGACCACAGCAAATGCGTCGAATTCAATCCGATCATCATCGCCATCTTCCCCGGCGGATGGCGTGAGGAAGGCAAAAAGCTGGTCTGCGACCTGCCGGTCACAGTCAAGGTCACCGGCACGGTCGACTACTACCTGAAGACCTGCCCCGAACCGAACCTCTCCATCGCCGCATGCCAGGGCAAGTACAGCAGCTTGGACACCGTCCTCATCCGCACCGAGCCGGTCACCTCGCAGTACGACACCACAGCCAAAAAAGAATACAAGAGCACCAGCCAGCTCATCTTCGACGCCCTCACCGGCGACTTCGTCAAATGCTGGAACACCCCCGGCCTCAACGGCCCCTGCGCCTGGGCAGCATCCAACTTCATCCCCTACGGCACCCTCGCCAAGGGCGCCAAAGGCATCACCGCCTTCCGCCTCGCCCTCGAAACCGGCGTCGAACTCGAACAAGCAAAACTCGCCCTCCAAGCCGCCCTCGACGGCTACAGCGACGCGGTCAAACTCAAGCTCCTCGCCACCGCCGACAAAGTCACCGCCTTCCGCAACACCCTCAAGGACGGCGTCGGCACCGACACGGCACTCGCGGCCCTCAGCGCCGACCGGAACATCGAACGAGCTCTGGTCGAGCAGCTTAAGTTTGAAGACGAGCTCGCGGAGGGGGTTCGCACGGCGTGCCCGACCAACAGCTTCCCGGCCGGCACGAGCGTGATCATGGCCGACGGGACCGACCGGGCCATCGAAACCCTCCGGACAGGCGACCAAGTGCTGGCCACCGATCCCGCCACGGGTTTCACCGGAGCCCAGCCGGTGACCAGCACCTTCAGGCACTCCACTACCCGTCTGATCGACATCGACACCGAGTACGAGGGTCGGATCACCAGCACGGTCGGACACCGCTTCTTTGTCAAGGGGGCTGGTTGGCGCGAGGTCTCCGACCTGCACGTCGGCGACGTCCTGGCAGGCCGCGACGGGTCGCACAACCCGGTGACCGGTTTGCACGAACAGACGGGCACCACCCAGGCGGTGTACGACCTCACCGTCGACGGCACGCACACCTTCTACGTGCATGGTCCGCAGAAGACAGGCAGCGGCATCCTCGTCCACAACTGCTTCGACCTGTGGGGCGACGAACTGGGGCGAAACCTGGACGCCCGCGCACACACCATCAAGAAGCACGTGGCCGAAGGCGCCTACGGTCCAAACGGCGAGACTGCAGGGGTCACACCCGAGGAAGCGGCCGGGCTTACTACCGCCACCGACCCGAACGGGGTGTTCAGCGACCTCAGCATCGCTGAGGAAGCACTGCGATCGGCCCTCGCCAAGAGTCAGAACGCACTTCGCACCTGGGGACAGCCGGGCGCGTCGGACTTCAAGGAAATCATCGTCGATGTTGATGTCATCAGGGATGGCCAACGCCTGACCTCGCTGGGCAAGGTGTATCCTCCGGGCGGCAGTCTCAACGCCGCTGATTCCGGAACCAAGGTCAAGGTCCGGCTGTTGAGGGCGCCCCAGCACAATGGCAAGAAGTGGATCATCGGTTCCATCTTCCCGCTGGCCGGAGGGTGATGCGTGATGACTGAGAGATACGGCGGGGACGAGTTCGGGCTGCCCCACCTGGGGCAGGTGTTCCACCACAGTTGGCGGGACGAATGGGCCACCGAGGCACAGGCACTGACGTACTACACCGACGGCATGCCGCCGCACCTGGTCGAGGCACTCCTCATCGACACTCTCCGGGTCGCTGCTCCGGCTGTGCCAACCTGGGTGTTCGAAACGCTCTGGGCGGTGGGAAGCGAGCGCCGCCTGGAGCTCAGGAACGCGGGGATCGACC
Source organism: Kitasatospora sp. NPDC058406 (assembly GCF_042722765.1). Taxonomy (NCBI): domain Bacteria; kingdom Bacillati; phylum Actinomycetota; class Actinomycetes; order Kitasatosporales; family Streptomycetaceae; genus Kitasatospora; species Kitasatospora sp. NPDC058406. The sequence goes on along the minus strand of NZ_JBHXKE010000196.1, from coordinate 5,942 downwards.
CCCACGACTGGCTCCTGGGAGTCGTCCGGCTGTGCCGGGAGCGACTCCGCGCGGAGGGCCTCACTCCTCCAGAGGAGGTACCGGTTAGCCCGTACCAGCACCTGACAGGGGCCGTCCTGGACGAGATCATGATCGTCACTCCGGGCCTCCTGGAGCTGGCACAGGACTCGTCATGGAAGTCCATCCCTGGTGTGGTGCCCGCACTCAGCCACGCCGCCGTCCACGCCTGCCCCGACCTGGCGTTCCGCTTCCTCCTACGCGCGCTCACTTACGGCCCGCAAATCACCCGGAAGCAGTATGAGCGGTACGTGGAACTCGGGCGGCAATTCGAGTACGGGCAGTTTCTCGTCCCAGGTTACGAGCACCTGATGCGCTGAGACCGTCGACAGTCATCGGGCGCGCAGTGGGTACGGATCACGTACCGACTGCGCGCCCTTGCACTGGGTGCTCAGTTGGTGGGAGTGCCGCCTTCCGGGGCCTTGGTCGGGCCGGGGTGCATGCCGGCTTTGAGTTCGCCCATGGCAGCGCGGGCGACCTGGTGGTTAAGGAAGCGTAATCCATGATTCTGCAGGTTTCCTCAAAAATCGGCAAAGTATGTCCTTCAGATCGAGATGAAACCATCCAGGCTGTATCAGAAGCTGTCCAGTACAGCCGCTCCAAGCGCCAGGTGGTGTCGTTCGTCCTCATTGAACCCCCGTCCGACTTTCCTGCCGCCCACCTCAATGTTTCGATCAGCGAGGACCGCAGCCACGGGGCACTTGTTTGGTGCGCGAGCGAGCACTTGCTGGAGAGAGGCGGGGTGTACAGCCACATTTGGATCTCCGACAATCCAGAGCCCCCGACCATCGACCCTGACCTGGTCTCGGACACGTACACAGGCAGGACTCACGACCCCGCCAGCACCCTGCCGATGCATCGCGTCGTCGCAGCCATCGAGGAATATTGCCTGGCGGGAACAGGCGAACGCCCCTCATGCGTCGAATGGGTCACCGGCGAACTGACCGGCCAACGCCACGACAGGCCGATAGTCAGAGACTGATCAAATTGCTGAACGGCCCATGATTTTCAGTCTCGGATTTCAGAAGCTGAGAACTTCCGACGCAAAATTCCCTAGAGGCTGGAATTCACCGCTGGCAGGTGGTGAACTCCAGCCATGCGGGACGGCGGCTCACCGGTTGACTGCCACGGGGATCGGGATTGCCGGGTGTTCCCGAGGGCAGGCGCTCCAACCGGCGGCGCTGGCGCGCAGCAGGAGGGTGTGGGCGGGGGCCGGCATCCTCAGCCGGCCCTCAGCGGGTCGGGGAGTGGGGCAGTGGCAGGAGCGGCAGGCCGTCATCGTCGGCGTGGTCGTAGTGGTCGCTCGTCCTGTGGCCTTTCGGGTTTCGCCGGTGAATTCGTGTGTGGGGTCGTGCAAATGGAGAAGTCCCGGCCGTTTGGGGGCGGCCGGGGCTTTGTTTTCGGTGGCACGGAGGTGTGGCGGGGTGTTCGGGGCGTCTACAGCCCCTCCAGGTCCATCCAGGAGATGTCGTTGAGCTCGACGTCGAGGTTGCGGGCGCGGTGGCTGCCGTCCTTGAAGTAGTGCTCGCGCAGGCCTTCGGCGAGGATCCGTTCCTGCTCGGCTTGGCCGGCTCCCGCGTCGCGGGCCTCGTAGAGGCGGAGGGCGACGTCGCCGGGCATTTTCTGGGTGATGGTGCGGGGGCGGGGGTCGTCGGTGGAGCCGACGGCCGAGTTGAAGCCGAACGTGCCGCTGATGTGCAGCATGAAGCCGTTGGTCTCGGCGGCGTTGCGCACGCGCTGCTTGACCTTGGGCTGCCACTTCGCGCGGACCCGCTCCTCGACCTTCTTCGCGGCGGCGGGCTTCGGGGTGCCCTGACCCTTGAGCCAGCGCTGCACGGTCCGCTGGCTGACGCCGAGCTCGGCCGCCAGGGCCTTGGTGGAGCCCTTGGTGCCTTTGAGTAGGAACCGCATCCGGGCAGACAGGGACTGCGGGATCGGGCGAGTGCGCTCGGCGCGCTCCAGGCCCTCGTCGATCTCCCCCATTGGGCTGTCCTTCCTCGGGGTCTTGATGGTGGTGGGGACCACCCGGCGCCGGGCGGTCGGGTTCAGCGGGTCCAGCCGATGAGGGTGAGGCGGTGGCCGCGGTCTTCGAGGTCGCGGCGGGAGACGGCTTCCTCGCGGGCGGTCACCAGCGGCAGCGCCAGGTCGTCGTCGCCGCCGTCGGTGGTCGGGGCGTCGTTCCACACGCCGCCCTGGTCGTCCAGCCACAGGGCGGTGTGGTCCTTGCTCGGCGCGGCGGCCGGCGCCACGATGCCCGCGGTCTGCGCGGCGCGCAGCCAGGCGTCGGCCTGCCCGGTCAGCTCGGCCCGGACCTCCGGCTTCAAGCGGGTCCAGGCGGCGGACCCCGACCTGGTGTGGTTCCAGTAGGCGGCGGCGACGGTGAGCACCGCGAGCTCCGCCGGATCGCCCTGGCCCGCCTTGATGGCCGCCATCTTCTCCAAGTAGGCGACGGGGTCGGTGTCGGCGAGGTTGAGCGGGACGCCGAGGGCGGCCATCGTGTCCAGGTACGCCTGGCGCAGCCGCTTGTGCCACGGGTCGAGGTAGGGGCCGCTCTCGTGCCGCAGCCAGCCCTCCAGCGGTTGCGGGCGGGCGCCGAGCTCGATGGCGTAGGCGACCTTCACCGTGGAGTACCAGGCCGGCCCGGTCGGCCGGGAGCCGTCCGGGGTGAACGGCGACGGGAGCAGCGGGTCGGTGTCGACGTGAGAGAGGTCGACCAGCCAGGAACCCGGCAGGTTCGGGTCGAACACCGGGTTCAGCTCGTGGACCGGCCCGGAGAGCGGCAGCGTCAGGCGACCGGCGGCCGCGAGGAACGCCGTGTTCACGTCCAGGCCGACCGCGTACGGCGCCGCTTGCTCCTGCTCGGTGAGCGGGCAGGACCGGTCGGGTCGCGGCCTCGACCCGCGCACGGCGGGCGGCCGGGCTGGTCTCTTCCAGCAGGTTCGCAAGCCTCAGCCCGCGCTCCTCCCCCGGGTCGGGCACAGGCAGTACCGGACCCGGCGCGGGGACGGCCGGGGCGGTGGCGTTCCTCATCCGGCCGCTCCCGGCGCCGTGTGTCCGCGGTCGCCGGCCGGAACGGCCGCTACCGGGTTGGTGGACGTGCCCGGGCCGTCGCCGGGTTCGTCGGCGTGGGGCAGGATCCGCACCGCGGCCGGGTCGTAGAGCAGCCAGGCGCTCTGCCTGTCCTCGCCCCAGCGCGCGTGGGCGATCCACGGCACGTCCGGGCCCGGGCGGCGGCGCGCGGTGACCAGGCCCGAACGCCAGCCTCCCCCGATCCGCACCCACGCCAGGCGCCAGCACCGGTCCGCACCCTCCGGGTCGGGCACGCCCGCGAGCTCGGACGGCAGCGTGAGCGCATCGCGCCACACCCCGTGGAACGGCGCCCGGGCCGGCGGCCCGTCGCCGGGCTCGGGCAGCGGGCGCACCGTCGTTTCGTCGTAGAGAAACCAGCCCCAGGCCTGTCCCTCGGATGCGGTCGCGTCGTCGTCCCACCGCACGTGGACCACCCAGCTCGTACTGCCGGGCGGGCGCCGCCACACCGTGAGCAGCCCCGGCCGCCACCGCCCGCCCAGCAGGATCTCCACCAGCCGCCACCTGCGCACGTCCCGGGACGCGCCGGGCAGTGTCATCAGCTCCCGCGGCGCCCACACGGCGTCGCCCGGCCGCTCGGGCGAGCGGTGGGGGCGGGAGAAGGGCACGTCGGCGGTCACTCCCCCATTATTCGAGCACGTGTTCGAGTGACCAAACGTCAGCCAGGCCCCACCCTCGCATCGCCTCCTGTGCCTGAACGCGATACCTGTCACTTCAACGCGGAAGGTGTCACCAAGATCGTCCCGGAGGTCCGGACAGGTGAGCCGTGACACGGTAGTTGGAACTTGGTCACGGTTGTTGGAACCGGAGCGGGCCAGCACTGGAATCGCCCGCCGCCGGGACCTGGTAGAACCGGGCCCAGTGGCGCCTAGGCCACGAGGCTCTGGGGGTGACATGTCGGGACCGGCGGTCGGACAGGAGGGTGTGTCGGCGGATGGCGTCCGGATGTGGGTCACGGTGTGAGGGCGGCGGAGACCCGGGCGAGGTGGTGGGCTGACAGTGCGAAGTGGTTGGCGGGGTTGCGGTAGGAGTGGTGGCCGTCGTTGATGCGGATGCCGTCTTCGGTGGTCGTCCAGTGCGCTGGTCCGGGCTGTCCCTGTTCGGTGAGGAGGAGGGCTGCGAGCCGGTCGGGGTCCTCGACAGTGGTGCGGGCGTGCAGCGCGGCCGCGAGGCGGGCGACGGCGCGGCCGGGTACGGCGTGGTCTCCGAGGGCGGGCAGCAGAAGCAGCAGGCGGGCGTGGGGGTCGTCGGTGCTGCCGCCGGGGATGCCGTTGTCTGCAGCGGCGGCGAGTTCGGGCCAGGACAAGGCCGGGCCCATGAAGTGGCCGTCGTCCTGGGCAAGGAGTTCGGCGCGTTCCCAGTCGGGGTGGTGAATCAGGTAGTCGGTCCCCCGGTCGCCGTCGAAGGTGCGATAGACGACATGGAAGCGGTGGCCGGCGGTCAGCGGGACGGTGAAGAGCGGCCAGTCGGCTCTGTCCCAGACCTGGCGGTAGAACTCCTCGCCTGCCTCGTAGTCGGGGCCGAACAGCAGTTCCTGGGCCTCCTCGAGGTGGGCGCAGGAGGCGAGGTGCGCGAGCCAGAAGAGGTGCTCGTCCAGGAGTTCAGGGTGTGGTGTGTAGGGGCCACCGTCGTAGCCCGGTATCTGGGCGGGGTGCGGGTCTGCGCTGTTCGTCATGGCGGCCATCATGGCGTGCGGCCGCCGATCCCGCCGCGGCGAAGGTGGTGGCGGTGCTGCCCCGCGAGGGCGACGACGTGCGGGTGCTCCAGGGCACGGTGGCCTTTCTCGGCGCAAGTGCCTTGGGCGCGCTCGCCGTCGGCAACGACGCACGGGCGGCGGCCATCGCCGAAGCGAACGCGATGGCGGCACGTACCCACATGCAGATGATGGACCCGTACATCCAGTCCTTCCAGGTCATGCTCGACTGGCAGGCCGGGCGCTGGGAGAATGCTGAGCGGGGACTGGCCGCCTTTCACGAGCGTCATCCGGACAATCCGCTGGACGCGGGTGGGTTTGCAGGCCACCGTCCGGGGCCTGATCGCCGGCGCCCGTGGCCGCACCGCCCAGGCCGCTACCGCTTTCGAGCAGGTCCTCACCCGCGAGGGCCTGCACCTCGACGCGCTCGGCGCCGCCCGCCTCCACCTCAATCGAGGCGACCTCCAGGCCGCTTGGCGCGCTCTGGCGGACCCGCTCGACTTCCTCGCCTTCCTTGACCGCAAGGAGGCCTGGGCCCACGCCTGGGACCTCGTCCGGGGCCGTACTCGCGGAAGTGTCCCGCCACCGTCGCGGGTGAGTGGATGAAGTACCTGTTGTCGACGTCGGGCAGGGAAGCCTCGCTGATCACCCAGTAGAGCGTGGTCAGGTCGGAGGGGATCGGTGTCAGGTCCACGAGTGCACTCGCCGCCTGGTGACTGTCGTCGGTTGCGAGCGTCACGGCGTTGTGACTGGGCGGGAAGCCGTGTGTCGGGAGGAACGACTGCGTCAGCTTCGTCAGCGCCGTATCGGTCTGCTTCCCCCAGGATCGGACCCAATCCGCGTCCAGCCGCGCACCTGGCACGTTTCCCCCTCAAATGCGCTTGTGACCCGCCGGCGCTAGTCCGGAAGAACATAGCTGAAGGCGGTGACGGCCCTCCGCCCGGAGGGCGGAGGGCCGTCGAGCAGGCGCCTGTGACGGTCAGCCGGCCTTCGCCGGTTCCTCGGTCCGCTGTCAGCGGACACGGCAGACTCCCCGCTGGCGGTCAGTTGGGCTCCCCGCTGGTGGACATGAAATCTCCCCGGTGACGGACAGCTGATCTCCCCG
>NZ_JBHXKE010000195.1:0-19347 GCF_042722765.1 Kitasatospora sp. NPDC058406 | reverse complement strand
GGTCCTGCCCACGGGGCAGGACCGGCGGGCGCCGCCTTCACCGCCCCGGCGGGAAGGGGATCAGGGCGAGCGCCGGCAGCAGCTCTCTTTCCTCGTACGCGAGGTGGGCCTCCAGTTCGGCGGACATCCGGGCCAGCTCGGCCCGGAACCGCTCAGGTTCGGCCGCGCCGATGTCGGACACCAGCGCGACCAGCTCGTCCTTGAGCCGGGTCACCACCCGGTGCTCCTCGGCCAGCCGGTCGAGCACCTCCCGGAGGTGCGGGTGGCTGCGGGCCAGGGCCGGGAAGACGCCCTGGTCCTCGCCGGTGTGGTGCACGGTCAGGCCCTGGCAGAACGCCAGGCAGTGCTGGCGGATCTGCAGTCCGAGCGCCGGAGCGTTCCCGGAGTCCGCGGCCGGACCTCCGCCCGCCGCCGACCGGCCGCCCGTCGCCGACCGGCCGCCCGTCGCCGACCGGCCCTCCGGCGCCCGCCCGGTCGCGGCCGCCGGGCCGCGAGCGAAGTGCGCCTCGGTCTCGGCCCGTACGTGCCGCAACTGGGAGCGCAGCCAGGTGTGCACCTCCAGGAGTTTGTCGGCGAGGTTCGCCACCTCACGGGGTTCCGGGAACCCGGCCCCGGCCGGTTCGGTGCCGGACTGCTCCAGCACGACGACGGGGAGCACCCGGTCGGTGAGTGTCTGGTAGTCGCCGTACCCGGGGGCCGCGCGCACCGCGGCCGCGAAGAGGCGGTCCCGTCGCGGGCCCTCGCTCGGAACGGCGACCGCGTCGAAGGTCCCGGTGCCGAGCTCCACCCCGACCACCGGGTTGGCGAGCAGGTTGCGGTACCACTGCGGGTGCTCGGGCGCCCCGGCCGCCGAGGCGATGACCAGGAGCAGCCCCTCCGCCCGCACGTACCCGAGCGGTACCGTGTGCGGCCGGCCGGTGACGGCCCCGGAGGTGGTGAGGAGAAGCAGGTCGCCGCCCTCGAAGGGGCCGCCGACCCGTCCGCCGTTGGACCGGAACTCCGCGACGACCGCCTGGTTGAACGAGTCGAAGGAACCGGAGGACCGGGGATCGGGCGCGTCGGACGAGCCGGGCGGAGTGAGCGAATCGGAGGAGCCGGACGAGCCGGGGGGATCGGACGGGGAGATGGGACTGGCAGAAACGGACATACGTCTGTGGAGTCTCCGAACGAGGGGAGTGAAGGCCACAGCGGCACACCGGTTCCGGCGCGGCAGGCGACAGGACGAAGCGAGCGCGCGGGCAACCGCCGCGGCCGCTCGGGTCAGATCAGGGGAGCGGAGTGTGAACTCATCGCGCATCGTCCCTCGGTGAAAGGTGCTCGCTCGGCCACCGGCCGGCCCAGTTCTCTTTGGCCGGCGCCACGCTGCACCTGATCATTAGAGCCACCGGGCCCGCCGTCTGTCAACGAGCGGGATCCGGAGGGCCGCCGGGCCGGTCGGGGCGGCGTCGAGGAGCACGGCCGCCACGCGCCCGGGCCGCCACGCGCCCACGCGTTCACCCACCCGCGCCGTCACCCGGTCGCGACAGGACGAAGGGCGCGCCGCCCGTCCCTGGGGACCAGCGACGCGCCCTGCCGCGGAGGTCTCAGCGCAGGTAGGAGGCCAGGCCCGCGGGCTTGAGGCCGGCGGCCTCGGCGGCGGCCAGCGCGCGCGGGAGGTCGGTGGCGAGGGTGTCGGTCCAGTGCAGCAGCACGACGTCGCCGGGCGAGAGGGTGCCCTCGTGCCAGACGTTGGAGGCGCCCCAGCTGAAGTCGGCGTTGGCGGTCAGCACGTGGCGGAAGCCGCAGTTGGCGGCGGCCTGCAGGGTGACGGCGTTCCACGCGAAGTACGGCGGACGGAAGACGGTCGGGGTGGTGCCGAAGGTCCGGGTCAGGGCGTCCCGGGCGTCGCAGATCTCCACCTGCTGCTCGGCGAGCGAGAGCGTGCTGAGGTCCGCGTGCGAGACGCTGTGGTTCTGGATGGACGAGCCGGGGGCGGCGGTGACCCGCTGGAAGAAGCCCGGGTCGGCGGCGGCCGGCATCGGCAGCGGGAAGGCGGTGATCGGCAGCTTGTGGTCGGTGATGAACCGCTCGGCCTCGGGGGTGCGCTGCCAGCCGTCGTCGACGGTGAAGAAGACCACCTTGTCGCTGGTCGGCACGGAGCCCGCACCGGTCGCGGGGGCGGGCAGGGCTCCGTCCACCTGGACGTCGTCGACGGCGAACGGGCCCTGCTGGTACCAGCCGTGCACGTAGAGGCGGACGGTGCTCGCGGTCGGTCCGGAGGTGAAGCGGGTGGTCAGGCGCTGCCAGCCGCCGTTGGTGTTCTCCGTCCAGGCGGGGGCGGTCGGGCGGTCGGTCCCGGTGGCGCCGAGGAAGACGTACTTCCCGCGGACCCAGGCGGAGGCGGTGTAGGTGGTGTTGGGCTGCACGGAGACGGTCTGCACGCACTCGCCGGTGGAGTCGTCGCCGGCCGGGGTGACACCGAGGGCGGACGTGCCCGAGTGCGGGGCGACGGTGGTCAGGGCGGCCTCGGCCGGACCGCCGGTGCAGCGCCAGCCGGGCACGCTGCCCCACTCGGCGAGCGAGGACGCGGGGATCTCGAACCCGGGGTTGGTGGCGATGTTGACGGAGGGCGCGGAGGCGTTCGGGGCGTCCGCGGAGGCGGGCGCGGCGAAGCCGGCGGCCAGCAGCGCCGCCGAGGCGGCCAGCGCGGAGAGGCGGGCGGCGACCCGCGAGGTGGCGCGCGGGGAGGCCGGGCGGGGCGGGACGTGCGCCGCCGGGCGGGGCGACAGGCGCGCGGACAGGCGCGAGGACATGGACACGTGGCGACTCCTGCGTGGGGGACGCGCCCGTGGGGAGGGCGCGCGGAGAACGGGTTGGGGCGCTCCCCGAGGGGCGGGAGCCTTGGGCGTGCCGCACTCAGACCGAGGCAACAATGGACTGGACCACTCGGATCGTCAAGGGAACCGCCGGTGAACCGTGCGCCGTCTCCGGGGCGGCAAACGGGACAAGACGACCCGTCAGGGGACGTACAGTTCCTCGATGTCGTCCGCGTAGTACTCCGTGATCGCCGCCCGCCGAAGCTTCAGTGACGGCGTCATCAGTCCCTGGTCCAGCCCGAACTCGCGCGGCAGCAGCCGGAACGCACGGATCGACTCGGCCCGGGAGACGGCCGTGTTGGCCGCCGCCACCGCCCGCTGGATCTCGGCGTGCAGGTCCGCGTCCGAGAGCACCGCCCACGGGTCCAGCTGTTCGCGCCCGCGCGACTTCAGCCAGTGCGCCAGGGCCGCCGGGTCGAGCGTGATCAGCGCGGCCACGTACGGGCGGTCGTCGCCGACCACCAGGCACTGGGAGACCAGCGCGTGCGCCTCCACGCGGTTCTCCAGGGCGGTGGGGGCGAGGTTCTTGCCGCTGCTGGTGACGATCAGGTCCTTCTTGCGGCCGGTGATCGTCAGGTAGCCGTCCTCGTCCAGGTTGCCGAGGTCGCCGGTGCCGAACCAGCCGTCGTACAGCGACTCGGCCGTGCAGCGCGGGTGGTTGAGGTAGCCGTCGAAGACGCCGGGGCCGCGTACCCACACCTCGCCGTCGTCGGCGATGGCCACGGTGGCGCCGGGGACCGGCCGGCCGACCGTGCCCGCCCGCCGGCGTCCGGCGGGGTTGGCGGTGACGGCGGCCGAGGTCTCGGTCAGCCCGTACCCCTCGTACAGCTGGAAGCCGATCCCGGTGAAGAAGAGGGCGACCTCGCGGTCGAGCGTCGAACCGCCGCACATCACGCCGCGCACCCGGCCCCCGAACACCGCGCGCAGCCGCTGGTAGACCGTCCGCTCGTAGGCCAGGTGACGCAGCCGCAGGCCGGGGCCCGGACCGGGGCCCTGTCCGAAGGCGCGCTGCTCCCGTGCGGTCGCCCAGTCGACCGCCACCTGACGGGCCTGTTCGAAGAGCTCGCCGCGCCCCGCCTCCTCGGCGGCCCGCCGGGCCTGCTGGAACACCTTGTCGAGCACGTACGGGACGACGTGCAGGAAGGTCGGGCGGTACGAGGCGAGGGCGGGCAGCAGGAAGTCGGTCGACACCTCGGGGACGTGGCCGATCCGGAACCCGGCGCGGACCGCCGCGATCTGCACCATCCGCCCGTACACGTGCGCCAGCGGGAGGAAGAGCAGGGTGGACGCCTGGCCGCCGCCGGTGTCCGCGAAGATGTCGCCCCAGCCGTCGAGCAGCGCGTCGGCCGCCGACGCCAGGCCGGCGTGCGTGATCAGGCACCCCTTGGGGCGGCCGGTGGTGCCCGAGGTGTAGACGACGGTGGCGATGTTCTCCGGCGAGACGCCGAGCCGCTGACGGTGGACCAGCGCGTCGGGGACGCCGCGCCCGTCCTCGACGATCGAGGCGACGCAGTCCCGGTCCAGCTGCCAGATGCCGGTCAGCTCGGGTAACGCGTCGCAGACCGCGCCGACCGTCATCGCGTGGTCCTCGTTCTCGACCAGGCAGGCGACCGCCTGTGTCTCGGCGAGGATCCAGCGGACCTGTTCCGGGGCGGCGGTCGGGTAGATCGGGACGGGTATCGCGCCGATCGACCAGAGCGCGTAGTCGAACAGCGTCCACTCGTAGCGGGTGCGGGACATCAGGGCCACCCGGTCGCCGTAGCGCACGCCGCGGGTGAGCAGGCCCTTGGCGAGGGCCAGCACCTCGTCCCGGAACGCCGCGGCGGTCACCTCGTGCCACCCGCCGCCGGGGGCGCCGTGCGCCCCGCCGTCGCGGCGGGCCAGCTGGACCAGGCCGGGGGAGCGGTCGGCGGTGTCGTACAGCGAGTCGGCCAGTCCGCCGGTGACCGGTGGTCCGGCGGGGGCGGGGGTGGTGAACTCGCGCACGATCCCCCCGATCACCCCGATCCCTCCTGCAGGTGGAGCGAAACTATCGGATAGCTCCCCGACTGCCCAGGGTTGTGACCGTGACGCGACGAGATCGGCACCGGTCCAGGGGGGGAGTGCCGGGGTGGGGGCGGCTCCGGACCCGGGGGAATGCGGCGGGATCCGGGATCTTGGGAACGATCCGGACACGATCCGGCCGGGTGCGGGAAGAGGACGGGTTCGACCCTCGAACGAGTGGTCAGGGCGTAGTAGGCTCTCGCAGACTTCGGGCCGGACCTCCCCGGCCGGGCCCGAATCGGCACCGGTCCGTACTCGATCCAGGCTTGGTCTGTACCACTTGTCGTTCGCACTCCCTTCCGCCCGCCCCCGTGCCGCGTCGCCCCGCTCACGCTCCGCCCGCCCCGCCCGGCTCCACGCCCGCTCCGCCCCCACACCGCTCCCGCCCAGCCCGGCTCCCAAGCCCGGAGCCCAGGTCCGGACCCCGCTCGGACGCCCGTCCGCGCACCGCTCCACCCCCGCACCCCGTCCGCGCCTGGCACTTCCCGACCGAGGACTCCATGCGTCTGCGCAGCAGCTCGATCCGCGCGAAGATCATCGCGCTGCTCCTGGTGCCCATCGTCGCCCTGACCGCCCTCTGGGTGTACGCGACGCTCGCCACCACCGGAGACGTCTGGAGCCGGCTGGAGATCAGCAGTACGTACAGGAAGTTCGGGCCCCCGGTCGACCGGTACGCACACGATCTCCAGGTCGAGCGCCGGGCCGCCGTCAAGCGGCTGGCCGACCCCGCCTCACGGGCCACCCGGGACGCCTTCGAACAGGCCCAGGCCACCACCGACCGGAGCCTCACCCTGCTGCGGCAGTTGAAGGACGGTGACGGCGGCCGGCTCGACGAGGCCCAGCGCGGGCGACTCCTCCAGGTCCTCGCCGCCGCCGACCAGCTCGCACCGCTGCGCTCCCAGATCAACCGCGGCGCGCTCAACTGGGAGTTCACGCTCGGCCAGTACAGCGACCTGATCAAGCCGACCTTCGGCTTCCGGTCCGCCTTCGTCGCCCGCCAGAGCGGCCAACTGCCCCGGCAGGGGACGATCCTCATCGAGCTGGTGCGCGCCCGCGAGTACCTGGCCCAGGAGGACGCGGCCATGGAGGGGCTCCGGACCGCGACCGGTCGGCCCACCGCGGAGCAGTACCAGGTGGCCATCGACGCCCTGCACAACCAGCAGGCGCTGTTCACCGTCTACATCGCCGAGCTCGACCCGGCCGACCAGGCCGACTACATCGCGCTGCGCGGCGGTGAGGCGTGGGCCGCGCTGGCGCGGGCCGAGGCCGACTTCGTCGGCGCGGGCGGGCCGGAGCGGGTGGTCCAGGCGATCAACGGCGACGCGTGGCGGGAGACCGCGGACCGTGCGCTGGGCGACCTCGCGGCGATCAACACCCGGCTGGCCGGCACGATCGACGACCGCGAGCACTCCTACGCGATCGGCATGCTCTGGCGCGGCGGCATCGCCGGTGTGATCGGCCTGGTCGCCGTGGTGCTGTCGATCGTCATCTCCTACCGGATCGGCCGCGGCCTGGCCCGCGAGCTGATCGGCCTGCGGAACGCGGCCAACGAACTGGCCGGCACCCGCCTGCCCTCGGTCATGCTGCGGCTGCGCAAGGGCGAGGCCGTGGACGTCGCGACCGAGGCGCCCGAGCTGCAGTTCGGCTCCGCCGAGATCGGCCAGGTCGGGCGGGCCATCAACGCCGTGCAGCGGGCCGCCGTCGAGGCGGCGGTCGAGCAGGCCGAACTGCGCCGCGGCGTCTCGGCGGTCTTCGTCAACCTGGCCCGCCGCAGCCAGGTGCTGTTGCACCGCCAACTGACGCTGCTGGACACCATGGAGCGGCGCACCGAGGACCCGGCGGAGCTGGAGGACCTGTTCAAGGTCGACCACCTCACCACCCGTATGCGCCGGCACGCCGAGGGCCTGATCATCCTGGCCGGCGGCTCGCCCGGCCGGGCCTGGCGCAAGCCGGTGCGGATGGTGGACGTGGTGCGCGCCGCCGTGGGCGAGGTCGAGGACTACGCGCGGGTGATCGTCCGGCCGTTCCCGGGCACCGGGCTGCTCGGCAGCGCGGTCGCGGACGTCACCCACCTGGTCGCCGAACTGGTCGAGAACGCGGCGGTGTTCTCCCCGCCGAGCACCCAGGTCACCGTCCAGGGCGAGGTGGTGGCGCACGGCTTCGCGCTGGAGATCGACGACCGCGGACTCGGGCTGAGTGATTCGGCGCTCGCCGAGATCAACGAACGACTCGCGGTGGAGCAGGAGTTCGACCTCGCCGACACCGACCGGCTGGGCCTGTTCGTGGTCAGCCGGCTGGCCCGGCGGCACGGCATCCGGGTCCACCTGCGGCCCTCGCCGTACGGCGGCACCACCGCGGTGGTGCTGATCCCGCGCGAACTGCTGGCCGAGGCGCCGGACGGACTGCCCGAACCGCCGCCGGCCACGGGTTCGGCGGGCGGCCCGTACGGCGGTGGCACCGGCGGCGCCTACGGCGGCCCGGCCGCCGGGCCGGCGACCGGCCCGTCCGGTGGACGGCGCCCGGTGGCGGGGCGGCGCGGGCAGCGGGACCTCGTCGCGGTGCCCGCGCTCGGCCCGGACGGTGCCGGCGAGGACGGCCGGGCCGACGGCCCGGGCGGCGCCGGACGGTCGGCGGGTGCGAGCGGTCAGGGCGGACGGCACCGCGGCGCCGGCGGACCGCGGCCCTCGGCGCCCGAGCCGGCCCGCACACCGGGCGGTCTACCGCGCCGCTCCCGCGGCGGCGGGCCGGTCCTGGTGCCGGCGCCCGCCGGCGAGCCCGCCGGGCAGGGGACCGGACGGCACCGCCGGGAGGACGGCTCCGCCCCCGGGGTCCTGTCGCCGGACGGTGTGCCCGCCGCCGGGGCGGCGTCGGACGGGGCGCCGGCCGCGGGCACGGTCCCGCAGGACGCCGCGCCCGGACGGAGCGTCACGGCCGCCGGGGCCGCCGGCCCGGGCGCCCTCCCGCGCCGCGTCCGGCAGGCCAGCCTCGCCCCGCAGCTGCGGGACCGGGCTGCGGCGCGGCAGGACGCGGGATCCGACGGCGTCGAGGCCGACCCTGCGCGCGAGCGCTCGCCCGAGGAGGCCCGGGCCACCTTCGCCTCCTTCCAACGCGGTTTCACCCGGGGCCGGACCGCCGGCAGCCCGTCGGGGGCGGGGCGCCCGGCGGCGGACGCCGGGCCCGCGACGGCGCCCCCGCCCGTGGCCGCCTGGCTGCCGCAGAACCCGGACCGCCGGGCGATCGCTCCGGCACCGGCGCCCCCGGCGTTGCCCGGTCCCGCCGCGGGCGAAACCGCGCCCCTGGCGCGCCGCGCGCCCGTCCGGCCGCCGGCCAGGATCGCCCCGGCCGCGCTCCCGCTCGCGGAACCGGGCGCACCCGCCGGTCCGTTGACCGAGGGACCGCCCGCACGCACCGCACCACCCGCAGCGCCCGTACGATCCGCAGGACCGGCTTCGCCCGCACGACCCGTACGACCGGCTCGATCCGCACCACCCGCACCACCCGCACCAGCGGAAGGAACAGATTCATGACCTTGTCGACGCAGTCGTCCGGAGACCTCAACTGGCTTCTGGACGACCTGGTAGGACGTGTCGCGGCCCTGCGGCACGCGGTGATCCTTTCCAGCGACGGGCTGGCCACCGGTGCCTCCCGGGGCCTCGAACGGGAGGACGCCGAGCACCTGGCCGCCGTCGCCGCAGGCTTCCACAGCCTGGCGAAGGGCGCCGGTGGGCACTTCAAGGTCGGCGGGGTCCGCCAGACCATGGTGGAACTCGACGAGGCGTTCCTCTTCATCACCGCGGCCGGCGACGGCAGCTGCCTGGCCGTGCTGAGCGAGGCCGAGGCGGACATCGGCCAGATCGCCTACGAGATGGCCCTGCTGGTCAAGCGGGTCGGTGAGCACCTGGCCGCCGAGCCGCGCGCCGACGTGGCCCCGCCGGTGAGATGAGCGGCCCTGTGGCGGAGGAGTCGAGGCCCGCGCCGGACGGTCGGGCCGCGGGCGAGCGGATCGTGGACGAACAGGAATCCGGCGACCCGCGCCCGGGCGGCCGGGCCGACGGCGGTCCGGCCGACGGCGGCTCGGTCGGCGACGGCCCGGGTGCGGACCCGTCCGATCTCGACCTGTTCCGGCCCCGCACCCCGGTCGACGACCGCTGGTTCGACGACGACGCCGGCCCGGTGGTGCGGCTGTACTCGATGACCCGCGGCCGGACCAGGCCGGTCGAGGACGGCCTGTTCGACCTGATCTCGCTGGTCACCGCAGCCGATCCCGCTCCGGCCGCGGGGGCCGTGCCCGCGCACGTGCTCGACCCGGAGCACCGGACCATCCTGGCCTGGTGCCGCCGGGGGCCGCTCTCCGTGGCCGAACTGGGCTCCTACACAGACCTGCCGGTCAGCGTGGTGCGCGTCCTGCTCGGCGACCTCTACGACGCCGAGCTGATCAGCGTCACCCGACCCGTTCCGCTCGCCGAGCTGCCGGACGAGCGCCTGTTGCGAGACGTGATCAATGGACTCCGTGCGCTCTGACCTCCCCGTGACCGCCGCCGCCCCGGTCCCCGGCTCCGCCCCCGGCCGGGCCGCGCCCGCGGCGCAGTCCGGCGACCCGCGGTGGCGGGGCGGCCCGGCGGTCGCGGTGAAGATCCTGGTCGCGGGCGGTTTCGGCGCGGGCAAGACCACCCTCGTCGGCTCGGTCAGCGAGATCCGTCCGCTGCGCACCGAGGAGGAGCTGAGCGAACTGGGCCGCCCGGTGGACGACACGGCCGGGGTGGAGACCAAGCGCACCACCACGGTGGCGATGGATTTCGGCCGGATCGACCTCAAGCCCGGACTCGCGCTCTACCTGTTCGGCACGCCCGGCCAGGACCGGTTCTGGTTCGTCTGGGACGAGCTGGCCCGTGGTGCGCTGGGCGCGGTCGTGCTCGCCGACACCCGCCGGCTGGCGGACTGCTTCCCGTCGGTGGACTTCTTCGAGCAGCGCGGCATCCCCTTCCTGGTCGCGGTGAACTGCTTCGAGGGCAGTGAGGTGTTCGCCCCCGAGGAGGTCCGGGACGCCCTCGACCTGGACCCGGACATCCCGGTCGTGCTCTGTGACGCCCGCCTCCGCGAGGACGGCAAGGAGATCCTGGTCGCGCTGGTCGAGCACGCCGCCGTCCGCCGCCGGTCCGCCGGGCCCGCCGGGCACTGAGGCGGTCCGGCGGGGGACTTGTGACGCCTCGGTGACGGCCGTGTCTCATTCTCGTGTCCACATGTCGGACGATCTTGGCCGGGTAGGTTGCCTTGACCGCCCGGGCATGGAAGGCTCTGTCGACGAAGGCCGTCCGGCCCCTTGCCGGGACGCCTCGACCGGCGAACGCAACGCGTGCGGCGCAGTGCCGCACGAGCCGTGCGGACGCACCGTGATCCAGAGGGGGAGGGCAGTGTCGTGAGCTTCGAGCAGCGATACGCAGCAGCCGCGCCCGCCCCGGCCCCGGTCACTCCGGCGTTGACCGTTCGGCGCTACATCGACCACGCGCTCATCTGCAGCGCCTGCTGTCGGTGACCCTGCCAGCCGTCGCCGTACCCGTCGTCGTCCTTCCGAGGAACCTCCCGGTCCGCGCGTCCCGCCAGGGTCCGCACCGCAGGCCCCTCCGCGGAATCTGACGGTCCATCAATTCGTCGACCCGGCAGCACCGGACAGCCGTCCTGTGGGCCGCCGTCAACCCTGCCCGCTTCGCGGAGAGCACCAGTGAACCGATCCCGTCCCGCCCTTCCTCCGGCAGCTGCCGCCATGACCGCCCGTGCGGTCGGGGCTGCCCGGACGGAGCGGTGCAACGGTCCGTTCACATGGTTGAATGGGCGCATGAACCACGTCGCGGACAGCAGCAGAGGTCGTCGCCTCGACCTCCAGCCGTTCTGGCCGTCCCGGCAGCCGCACCTGTTCGACCAGACGTGTCCGGGGTCGCCCAGCGCGTCCCGGCTCTCCCTCCGCTGACCTCGGGTCAGTTCTCGGCAGCACGCCCGGTCGACGCGCAGACGACTCCACCCCGTCCGTCACGCGCGAAATGAGCGGTATCATGTCTTCTTCCTCCACGGCCACCCTTCCCCTCCCCGCCGCGACCCCGCACCTGCGCGCGGTCCGCTCCGTCCCCTCGAACGGCGAACGATGGCACGGCGGGCCGGTGCCGCCGCGTGCGGCGGGCGCCCAGTCCGCCCCCTCCGCGGCCGCGGTTCCGCCGTCGGTCCCGCACCCGTCGTACGGGTCGGACGTCCCGCAGCTCGGTCAGGTCCCGGTGCCGCCCCAGGCGCTGCTGGCGGCCCTGCCGGAAGGCGCGGCGGTCGTCGCGGCGCTGCCGCACGGCACGCTGCCGCAGGCTCTGCTGGCCCAGTACGGTGCCCAGTTCGGCGCCGCCGCCGGTCACCCGATGGTCGGGTACCTGGTGCTGGTCCCGGCCGAGAACGCGTCGGCCGCCGGCGCCGTCCCGGGTGCGGTCCCCGGCGCGGGCGTCCCCGCTCCCGCGGCGCCGACCGCCTCCCCGGTCGCCGGCGTCGCACCGGCCGGTGCCGCGTCCGCCGCCGTCCGCCCGGTCCGGCCCGCCGGCCGCGGCATCGCCGTGGACGTGGAGCGGCGCAACGCCTACGTCGACGGCCGGCTGCTCGACCTCACCTACCTGGAGTTCGAGCTGCTGGCGCACCTGACCGAGCACCCGCAGCGCGTGCACACCCGCGACCACCTGGTCTCCGCCGTGTGGGGCTACGGCCACGTCGGTGACGGCCGGACGGTGGACGTCCACGTCGCCCGGCTCCGCCGCAAGCTCGGCGTGGCCTACCGGGACAGCATCGTGACGGTCCGTCGGGTCGGCTACAAGTACACCCCGGTGGCGTGAACCGCCCCTGAGATGTGCCGGATCCGCCGTGCTTCACCCGCTCCGTGCCGGGCGCCGTGTCCCGCGGTGCGTGCGGTGCGGGCCGGCCGTCGACAGCCGTCGGCGGCCGTCGAGAACCACCGAGAGTCGTCGAGCACGGCCGTACGGGCCGGGCGTTCCCCTGAACGCCCGGCCCGTACGTGCGTGGCCGCGGCCGGTCAGGCCCGCTGGTCCGGTGGGAGCAGGAGCACGGCGAGCGCGTCGGCACAGGACCGCGCGTGTCCGAGGAACCAGTCGAGCCGGTCGTCGGTGAGGTGGGCCGGCGTCGAGCGGACGGCCAGCGCGAACCGGGCGTGACCGGTGCCGTCCAGCACCGGTACGGCCGCCGTGCGCACTCCGGCCGCCGACTCGCCGTCGTTGAGCGCGTACCCGGCCGACCGGACCTTCGCCAACTCCTCGTCCAGCCGCTCCGGTTCGGTGATGGTCCGGTCGGTGAACGGCGGCAGCGGGCCGAGCGCCGACACCCCGGCCTCGCCCGGGCGCGGCCAGGCCAGCAGGACCTTGCCCAGGGCCGTCGAGTGCAGCGGGCGGCGCAGTCCGAGCCCGCTCTCCGGGCGGACGGACGCGCCGACCAGGATCACCGCGTGCGGGCCGCTGCGGATCGCCAGGTCGGCGGTGGCGCCGGTGCGCCGGGAGAGCAACTCCAGCTCGGGCGCTGCCAGGTGCAGGCCGCGCTGGTGGAAGGAGAGCTGGCCGAGTTCGGCGACGGCCGGACCGAGCCGGTAGCGGGCCGACTGCTCGTCCTGCTCCAGGAACCCGGCGCTGACCAGGGTGCGGGCCAGCCGGTGCGCGGTCGAGACCGACAGGCCCGTCCGGCGGGCCAGGTCGGAGGCGCTCAGGTCGGGGCCGTTGTCGTGGAAGCAGTGCAGCAGGCCGAGGGCCCGCTGCACGGCCTGGGCGCCGGCCGGTGGGCTCTGGACGGCGGTGGCGGCCTCGGCCATGGCACCTCACGTTCTGTCCGGCGCTCCGGCCGGTTCACCGGAGTCGCTCCCAGACTAGGGCAGCCCGTGCTGCGGGATTGTGTCAACAGCGTTGCAATGGGATGCCGTTCATGAACAAGTGATCCCACGATGTGGCAAAGGCTTGCCTCTGGCTCCCTCGTCGTGGAACGCTCGGCGCAGCGCACCGGACGAGCCCCGTCCACCGCGCCGGACCGCAGGAAGGAGCAGCGCCGTGACGACCCACCGGTGCCCCGCCTCCTGCGCCTGTTGTCGCTGACGCGTCGTCCGCGCCCACCGCCTACGCCCCGCCGCCGCAAGGCCGGTGCGCGCCCCGTGCCGCGCACCGCCGCACCCGCGTGCACCCCGTCGCAGAGGAACCCGCCACCGTGCCCAGCCCCACCAGCAGGACCGCCGCCACCGCGCCGGCGTCCGCCGCCGATGCCCCGCCGACCCTGTGGTTCACCCGCTGCCCCGTCCCCACCGCCACCGGCATCGCCGCCGACCAGGGCCGGTTCGCCCGGGAGTTCGCCGCCGACGGCATCGCCGTCCGCTCGCTCCAGGACGTGCCGCCGGAGGTCGCCGCCGACCACCACTACACCCACGCCCTCACCGGTCTGTTCCGCGAGGGCGGCAACGTGCCGGCGCTCTGGGCCCGTTCGCGCGGCGAGCGGACCAGGCTGGTCGGGCTCACCTGGATCGAGGAGCGGCAGGTCGTCCTGGTCCGGGCCGGGAGCGGCATCTCAGGCCCGGAGCAGCTGCGCGGCCGACGCCTGGCCGTCCCACGTCATGGGATCGGGATCGATTTCTGGCGGGCGATGGCCCTCTCCGGCCTGCACGGTGCGCTGTCGCTCGCCGGACTCACCGCGGACGATGCCGAGTGGGTGGACGTCCCGGCCGCCCCGGACGGCGGGCAGTGGGCCGCGGAGCTGGCCGCCCTGCGGGACGGCGTCGTGGACGCGGTGTACGTGAAGGGCGCGCTGGCCGTGGAGGCGGCCCGGCGCATCGGCGCGGAGGTCGCCGTCGACCTGGACGTGGCGCCGGACCGCCGAGCCCGGGTCAACAACGGCACGCCGCGCCCGATCACCGTCCACCAGGACCTCCTCGACAAGCACCCGGACCTGGTCGCACGCTTCCTCTCGGTGCTGCTGGAGGCCGCCGACTGGGCCGCCGAGCACCCCGCCGAGGTGGGCCGCATCCTCCAGGCCGAGACCGGCGCGGGGGAGGAGGGCGTGGCCGGCGCGTACGCGCCGGGCAGTCACCGCACCCTGCACCTCGACCTCTCCGAGGAGCGGCTGGGTCTGCTGGAGCAGCAGGAACGGTTCCTCCACCGGCACGGCTTCCTGGAGGCCCCGGTCGACGTCCGCGTCTGGGCCGATCCCGAACCGCTCCGTGCCGCCCGCGCCCTGCTCGCCGCCCGCCGCGGCGCGGACGGCTGACGGCCGCCGCCACCGGCCGTCCGTCAACCCCGGCCCCGCGGTCCCCACCGCTCCCCCCGCTGTCCCGCCCCCGGCCTTCCCCCGGCCGCCCGCCGACGGCCTTCGAACGTTCGTCAGCCCCGCTCTCCTCAGGAGTCGACCCCGTGAACCCCTCCCGCCTCGCGCTCGCCGCCACCGCACTGCTCGCCACCACCGCCCTGGCCGCCTGCGGCTCGTCCGCCGACGGGGCCAAGGCCTCCGCCGACGGCGGCAAGGCCGAGGTGGTCCTCCGCGTACCCGACCCGGGCAACAACGGCTTCCTCGCCCTGGGGAAGAAGGACGGCTCGCTGGACAAGGCGCTCGCCGCCGTCCACGCCAAGGTCGCCTGGACCGGGAGCGCCGGCCCGTTCGCCCCCGCGGCCCAGGCGCTCTCCGCCGACCAGCTCGACGTCGCCCAGGGCTCGATCACCTCCGCCGTCGCCGCACTGGCCCAGAAGCCCGGCTTCAAGCTGTTCGCGCAGACCGCGCCGGACGGGGTCGGCGAGGGCATCCTGGTGAAGAACGACTCCCCGGTGAAGACCGTGCAGGACCTGGTCGGGAAGAAGGTCGCGGTCAGCCAGGGCGGCACCAGCGAGTACCTCCTCCTGAAGGCGCTGGAGAAGAACGGCGTCCCGACCGACAAGGTCGAGCGGGTCTACCTCCGGGCCGACCAGACCTCGGGCGTCTTCAACTCCGGCCAGGTCGACGCCTGGGCCACCTGGAACACCTTCTCCACCCCGTCGATCGCCAACTCCGGCTCGCACTTCCTGGTCAACGGCAAGGAGGTGGGCTCCGACAACTACGCGGTCTGGGCCGTCCGCAACGGCTTCTCCGACAAGCACCCCGAGGTGGTCAAGGCCTTCTACACCTACCTGCACGACAACGGTCTCAAGGAGAAGGCCGACCCGGCCGCCTACCTCAACGTCTTCACGGACTCCGGTCCGACCGCCGTCACCCCCGCGGAGAAGGAGGTCGCGGTCAACGTCGGCAGGCAGGGAGCCACCGCCGACGTCATCGGCGACGCCGACATCACCCGCTTCGGGACCGTCGCGAAGTTCTTCGCCGACCAGAAGGTCACCAAGGAGCAGGTCGACGTCAAGCCCTACCTGATCGACATCAGCAAGCTCGCGGACGGCGCCAAGTGACCGCCACCACCCAGGCGCCGGCCGGCGCCACGGCCAAGAACGCCTCCGGCCCGGCCGGCGCCGTCGACGGCCGGCCCGAGGGCGGCGGGCCCGGCACCGACGCCGGCACCGACCACGGCACCGGCACCGACCACGACACCGGCACCGGCACGGCCGCGGCCCGCGCGGCCGGCCTGGTCGAGCCGCGCACCCGCCTCCAGACCCCGCGCCCCCGCGCCCTCGCCCTGGTCCTGCGCACCCTCGGCCCCGTCGCCCTGCTCGGCGGCTGGGCCCTGGCCTCCGCCACCGGCGCCCTCACCCAGGACGTGCTCGCCTCACCCGCCCAGGTGGCCGAGGCGGTCGGCGAGCTCTGGGGCAACGGCCAACTCACCGACGCGCTCGCCGTCTCGCTCACCAGGGCCGGTCTCGGCCTGCTCTTCGGAGCCACCGTCGGCCTGGTGCTCGGTGTGGTCACCGGCTTCTTCCGGCTCGGCGAGGAACTGCTCGACTCGGCGGTGCAGGTCCTGCGCACCGTCCCCTTCCTCGCCCTGGTGCCCCTGTTCATGGTCTGGTTCGGCATCACCGAGACCGCCAAGGTGGCGCTGATCGGTGTCGCCACCAGCTTCCCGATGTACGTGTCGACCTCCGGCGGGGTCCGCAACAGCGACCGCAAGCTGATCGAGGCGATGCGCAGCTTCGGCCTCGGCCGCTGGGCGATCGTCCGCACCGTCGTCCTGCCCGGCGCGCTGCCCTCGCTCCTCTCCGGGCTGAGGCTCTCCATGACCCTCAGCGTGATCGCGCTGATCGCCGCCGAGGAGATCAACTCGACGGAGGGCATCGGCTACCTGATGGCCCAGGCGCAGAACTACTCCCGCACCGACGTCCTCGCCGTGTGCATCCTGATCTACGGACTGCTGGGGCTCACCGCCGACGGCGTCGTCCGCCTCCTGGAGCGATACCTGATGCCCTGGCGCAAGGCCACCCAAGGAGCCGGCCGATGAGCACCCCGACCGTCCCCACCACCCGCACCGCCCCGACCCCGGGGAGCGCCCCGGCCGACGGGCCCGCACCCGCCGAGACCCCGGCCGTCCACCTCCGGGGCCTGCGCCGGGTGTTCGGCACCCGGGCCGTCCTCGACGGGGTCGATCTCGACATCGCCCGCGGCGAGTTCGTCGCCCTGCTCGGCGCGAGCGGCACCGGCAAGACCACCCTGCTCCGCATCCTCGGTGCTCTGGACCGGTCCGACGCCGGAACGGTGCTCGTCCCGCAGGTCCGGACGGTGGTCTTCCAGGAGCCCCGCCTGGTGCCCTCGCAGCGGGTGCTCGCCAATGTCACCGTCGGCCTGCCACGGGGGGCCGCCACCCGGGAGACCGGCCTGAAGGCGCTCGCCGAGGTCGGCCTGGAGCGGCACGCCGACGCCTGGCCGGCCACCCTCTCCGGGGGTGAGGCGCAGCGGGTCGCGCTCGCCCGCGCCCTGGTCCGCGAGCCCCAGCTCCTCCTGCTGGACGAGCCGTTCGCCGCCCTGGACGCCCTCACCCGGCTGCGCATGCAGGACCTGGTGGGCGACCTGGTCCGCCGTCACCGCCCCGCGGTCCTGCTGGTCACCCACGACGTCGACGAGGCCGTCCGGCTGGCCGACCGGGTCGCCGTGCTCCGCGACGGCAAGCTCGTCCGCGACGAGCGGGTCGCCGTCGAGCACCCGCGCGACCCGGCCGATCCGGCCTTCGCCGAGCTGCGGCGGGGCCTGCTGGCCGACCTGGGTGTGCACTGAGCACCCACCCGTCACGCCCGCACCGCCCGCACCGCCCCGCTCGCCCCGCCCCGCCCCGCCCGGACCACCCGCCCGCACCGCCCGCACCACAGGAGCTGATCCCCATGGCCATCACCCTCGGCGTCCACGCCAGCAACCCCTCCCTCTACTACCTGTCCCGACTGGACTACCTGGAGCAGGAGTTGGCCCCGCTCGGTGAGACCGGCGCGTTCCACCACTACGCCGACGGCACCCGCACCGGCGCCCTGCTGGCCGACGGCACCATCGACTTCGGCGGCACCGGCTCCACCCCGCCGGTCACCGCCCAGGCCGCCGGCCACGACCTGGTGTACGCGGCGGTCTCGGCGCCCCGCCCGGACCACGGCGCACTCCTGGTGCGCGCCGACGGGCCGGTGCACACCGTCGGTGACCTCCGGGGCGGCACCGTCGTCCTCGGCATCGGTTCCTGGCAGACCCACCTGCTGGCGAAGGCCCTGCACGCCGAGGGCCTCTCCTACGCGACCGACATCACCGCGGTCCGCCCGGCCGCGGGCGAGGACCAGGCGCGCCGGCTGCGCGACGGCGAGATCGCCGGCTGGATCGCCCAGGGTGCCGAGCTGGCCGCCGCCCGCCGCACCGGGGGGTTCCGCGAGCTGATCCGCACCGGCGACGTCATCACCGACCGTTCGGTCTTCTTCACCCGCAGGGACTTCGCCACCGACCGCCCCGAGGTGGTCGCCGCGATCGGTGCCGCCCTGAGCCGTGCGGACGCCTGGGTGGCCGCCCACCTGCCGGAGGCGGCCGCGATCGCCGCCGAGGACCTGGGCGGGAGCGCCGAGGACTGGGAGGCGGCGCTGGCCGTGCTGCCGTGGCGGCTTGAGCCCGCCACCGCCGGATTCGTCACCGAGCAGCAGGAGGCGGCCGACATCTTCCACGGCGTCGGCTTCATCGACCGTGCGGTGACCGTCGCCGACGCCCACCTTCCCGCTCTGGAGGCCCCGGTGGCCGCCGCGCTCGCCAAGGCGGTCTGACCGATGGCCTCCGAGTTCCTCTGGTACATCATCCCGCGCGAGGGCCACTACCCGTGGGAGCCGGCCGGCCGGCGCCCGGTCGACCTCCGCTACCTCCAGCAACTCGCCGGCAGCGTGGAGCGGTTGGGCTACACCGGCGCGCTGCTGGCGACCGACCTCTACGACGTCTGGGACCTCGGCAACGCGCTGGCCGCCGCGACCACACCGGCGTTCAAGCCCCTGCTGGCCGTTCACCCCGGGCTGGTGTCGCCGACCCTACTGGCCAAGATGGCGCTCAGCTTCGACCACCTGCACGGCGGGCGGCTGCGCTTCAACGTGGTCAACGGGTCCACCGCCCAGCTGCGCGAGTACGGCCTGCACGTCGAGCACGACGACCGCTACCGGCTCAGCGCGGAGTACTGGTCGATCGTCAAGCGGCTCACCGCCGGCGAGGTCTTCGACCACAAGGGCGAGTTCTACGACCTGAAGAACGCCGGTGCGAGCCTGCGCGAGCTGACCCCCGTCCAGCCGGGCGGCATCCCGCTCTGGTTCGGCGGCAGTTCGGCGCCCGGCATCGAGATGGCCGCGGAACACGTGGACGTCTACCTGACCTGGGGCGAACCGCCGCACCTCCTCAAGGAGAAGCTCGACCTGGTCCGCGAGCGCGCCGCCGCACACGGGCGGACGCTGCGGATCGGGCTGCGGCTGCACCTGATCGTCCGTGACACGGAGGACGAGGCCTGGGCCGCCGCGGACCGGCTGCTCGACGTCACCGGCGAGGCCACCTACGCCCGCCAGCTCGGCGACGCGCGGGGCGAGGACGGGGTCGGCTGGCAGCGGCAGTTCCGCCAGCACGGCGGCAAGGTCCCGGCGCGGGCGCGGGAGTTGGAGGTCTACCCCAACCTCTGGCCGGGGATGAGCCTGTTCCGTCCCGGCCCGGGGACGGCGGTCGTCGGATCGACGGCCCAGGTGGTCGAACGGCTCCAGGAGTTCGAGTCGCTCGGGGTGGACACCTTCATCCTCTCCGGCAATCCACTGCTGGAGGAGGCCCACCGGGTCGCCGAGACGGTGCTACCGGCCCTGGGTGTCAACCGGCGGTAGCGCGCCCGGTCCGAGGGGGAACGGAACCGGTGAGGTCAGCGCCAACTGGCGGGCGAAACGGACGACGGCCCTGAGCAGGTAGGTCCGCACGGTGGCTCCCGGGTGTCTCGACGGTCGCGTACGGACGATCCAACGACAGCGGCACCCGGTCGGTCACGCACCAGTGACCGACC
>NZ_JBHXKE010000194.1:0-19409 GCF_042722765.1 Kitasatospora sp. NPDC058406 | reverse complement strand
CCGAAGGGCCGTCGGCCGGGCCGGGCCTCACGCCAACCGGCGGGCCCCCTCCGAGGGGATCACCGTGTAGAGGTGCGGCTCGGCATGGCCGGCGGCCGCGAACGCCGCGACGACCTCCTTGGCCACCGCCTCCGCCACTCCCGTCTCCACCAGGGCGATCACCGAGCCGCCGAAGCCCCCGCCGGTCATCCGGGCCCCGAGGGCCCCGGCGGCGACGGCCGTGGCGGCGGCGAGGTCGGTCTCGGCGCAGGACACCCGGTAGTCGTCCCGCAGGGAGGCGTGTCCGGCGGTGAGGATCGGGCCGAGGGCGGCCGGGCCGTGCCGCTCCAACTCCGCGACGGCGTGCTCGACCCGCTCGTTCTCGGTCACTACGTGGCGGACCAACGGGCGCAGATCGTCCGGGAGTTGTTGCAGTGCGAGCGGAAGGTCGAAACCCGAGAGGTCGCGCAGCGCCGCCACCCCGAGCAGGACGGCCGCCCGCTCGCAGCCCGCCCGCAGCGCGGCGTAGGCGCCGTCGGCGAGGTCGTGCTGCACCCGCGTGTCGATGACGAGCAGGGCCAGGCCCGCACCCGCGAGGTCGAGCGGGACGTGCCGGACGGAGAGGTCGCGGGCGTCCAGGTGGAGTGCGGCCCCGGCGCGACAGGCCATCGAGGCCATCTGGTCCATGATCCCGCAGGGCACGCCGACGAACGCGTTCTCCGCCCGCTGGGAGAGCAGCGCGAGCCGGCGCGCGTCCAGGCCGAGCCCGTACAGGTCGTTGTAGGTGAGGGCGACCGCGCATTCGAGCGCCGCGGAGGACGAGAGGCCCGCGCCGGCGGGCACGTCGCTGTCGATCAGCAGGTCGGCGCCGCCGACGGGGTGACCGGCCTCCCGCAGGGTCCACACGACCGCGGCGGGGTACGCGGCCCAGCCCGCCACTCCGCCGGGCTCCAGCGCGGCCACGTCCAGCTCGACGATCTCGCCCGGGGTCCGGGAGGAGTGCAGGCGCAGCAGGGTGTCGGGGCGGCGGCGGGCCTGCACGCGGACGGCCTGCGGCAGGGCGATCGGCAGGACGAACCCGTCGTTGTAGTCGGTGTGTTCACCGATCAGGTTGACCCGGCCGGGCGCCGCCCAGGCGCCGTCGGGGGCGTGGCCGAACAGCTCGGCGAAGAGGGTGGTCGTGGTCATCGCTGCTCTCCACCGGTGGTGGACGCGACCTCCCGCAGACGCCGGGCGGCGTCCTCGGGGGCGACGTCGTTCATGAAGGCTTCCATGCCGGACTCGGTGCCGGCCAGGTACTTGAGCTTGTCGGCGGTCCGCCGGACGGTGAACAGTTCGAGGTGCAGGCCGAGTTCGTCGCCGCCGACGACCGGGGCCTGGTGCCAGGCGGAGATGTATGGGGCCGGGACGCGGCGTTCGCCGTCGCCGAAGAGGCGGTCGAAGCGGCGCAGCAACTCCAGGTAGATACCGGGGAGTTCTTCGCGTTCGGCTTCGTCCAGCCGGGTGAGGTCGGGGACCCTGCGGTGCGGGTGGAGGTGGACCTCGTAGGGCCAGCGGGGCGCGAAGGGGACGAAGGCCGTCCAGTGCTCGCCGGCGAGCACGACCCGCTCCCCGTCGGCGCGTTCGGCGGCGACGAGGTCCTCGAAGAGGTTGCGCCCGGTGGCGGCGCGGTGCCGGGCGGCCCGGTCGATCATGTGGGCGGTGCGCGGCGTGGTGAACGGCAGCGCGTAGATCTGGCCGTGCGGGTGGGCGAGGGTGACGCCGATCTCGGCGCCCCGGTTCTCGAAGCAGTAGACCTGCTGGACGCCCCCCAGGGCGGAGAGTTCGGCGGTGCGGTCGGTCCAGGCGTCGAGCACCAGCCGGGCGCGGTCCTCGTCGAGGTCGGCGAAGGAGGCGTCGTGGTCGGCGGTGAAGCAGACCACCTCGCAGCGGCCGGCCCCGGGGCGGGTGGCGTGCAGCGGGTCGCCGAGACTGGGTCGGACGGGGTGCGTGTCGGGGTGTCCGGCCAGCGAGGGGAACCGGTTCTCGAAGACCGCGACCTGGTAGTCCGAGGCCGGGATCTCGCTGAGCCGCCCGTCGCGCGAGGGGCAGAGCGGGCACTGGTCGGCGGGCGGGTGGTAGGTGCGGACCTGGCGGTGCGCGGCGACGGTCACCCAGGCGCCGGTCAGCGGGTCGAGCCGCACTTCCGAGGACGGCGCGGCGGCTTCGAGCGGCCGCCGGTCGACCGCGTCCCGGCCGGCGGGGGCCGCCCCGCGGTCGAAGTAGATCAGTTCGCGGCCGTCGGCCAGCGTGGCGACGGTCCTGGTGGTCGAGCCGGCCAGGTCGGTCTCCCCGGTCACCGTTCCGGCCATGTCCTGCTCCCTTGCATGGAACTCCCCTTCAACAACATGGCCAAACAATATCGAACATTTACCAACATTGCTGCACCCATCGTCGCACGATCCGGTTTCACCTCGGGCAAGGGCCCGTGGCGAAGGCGCACGGACGGGACGCCCGGCGCGACGGGGCCCGCCGGTCAAGACGTTCCGCACGCCAGGGGGCGAGGAAGGAGACGGGTAGCGCGGCCGGGCCCCCACCGCAAGACGCTCAACGCGGGAGCGACGCGCCGGACGCGGGCCGGTGGCGGTGGACCGGCCGGACGGCCCGGGCCGGACCGGCGCTCACGCCGGGGCGAGCCGCCGCGACCGGGGCCGGGCCGGTGGCCGTGGCGGGCCGGGAGTCCCGGGCCGGGCGCCAGGCACGGACCGCCAGAAAGGCAGCGGCCAGGGCCAGGGCCGCGAGGGCGAGGACGGCGGCGGGGAGGCCCGCGGTGGCGCCGAGCCAGCCCGCCAGGGGGTAGGCGAGCAGCCAGCAGCCGTGCGACAGCGAGAACTGGGCAGCGAACGCGGCGGGCAGCTCCGCCGCCGGCACCGCGGCCCGCAGCAGCCGCCCGCCGGGGGTGAGGATCAGCGAGCCCGCCGCACCGAGGCCCGCCCAGACGGCGAGCAGCGCGGGCCAGCGCCACCCCCCGCCGCCCGTCGAGGTGAGGACGGCCAGGGCGGCGAGCAGCCCCGCGATGCCGAAGGCGGCCGGGACCATGACACTGCGGTCGGCCACCCGGTCCAGGACCCGGGGCAGCAGCAGCGCGACCGCCATCGACCCGCCCCCGTACGCGCCGAGCGCGATCGGCACGTCCCCGGCGGGGCGGCCCAGCTGGTCGCGGACGTAGACGACGGTGTTGACGATCACCATGGCGCCGCCGGCGGCGACCGCGAGGTCCAGGGCGAGCAGGGCCCGCAGGCGCGGGACGGAGAGGAAGAGGCGCAGTCCTTCCAGCGACCGGGCCGCGACGGACGGCGCCCGCGAGCCGCGCGCGCCGCCCACCGCCCCGCGCGCCGCCGCGACCGGCAGGACCACCGAGACCACCAGGACCGCCGAGGCGAGGAACCCGATCACCGTCCCCCAGAACAGCCAGCGGTAGCCGACCAGGGCGAGCAGGCCGGCGGCCAGGGCCGGGCTGACCAGGCTCTCCGTGTCGTAGGCGAGCCGGGAGAGGGAGAGCGCGCGGGTGTAGTCGCGCTCGTCGGGCAGCACCTCGGGGATCACCGACTGGAACGCCGGCGTGAACGTCGCGGAGGCCGCCTGGAGGACGAAGATCAGCAGGTAGACCTGCCAGACGCCGGTGACGAAGGGCAGTGCGAGTGCCACCGCCGCGCGGGCCAGGTCGGCCGCGACCAGCAGCCGCCGGCGGGGGATCCGGTGGGCGAGCACGGCGACGACCGGGGCGATCCCCACGTACGCCGCCATCTTGATCGCCAGGGCCGTCCCGAGCACGGCACCGGCCGAGGCACCGGCCAGGTCGTAGGCCAGCAGGCCGAGCGCCACCGTGGCCAGGCCGGTCCCGGCGAGGGCGACCACCTGGGCGGTGAGGAGGTGTCGGTAGGTGCGGTTGCGGAGCACGGAGAGCATGGGAACCCCGATCGACTCGGCGCGCAGACGGGTACGGCGCGAACCAGGGACGTCTCCTTCAGGATAGGACAACATGTGCATACGTGTGCACCCGTTGGAGGGGAGGAGGCCACCGAAAGCCCGGCACCCGGCCGTCGGGCCGTTCCACCGGCCGTTCCACGGGCCGTTCCACCGACCACTCCGGCCGATCCGCCGGCGGCTCTAGTCGTGCGGCGGCAGTCCGCTGATCTGGTGGTCGGCAACGTTCAGCGCCTCGTGCACCAGCCGCCGCAGGTGGCCGTGCCGCAGCGTGTACACCACCCGCCGACCGTCCTTGCGGGTGGCCACGAGGCCGGCCAGCCGCAGCTTGCTCAGGTGCTGACTCACCGACGGCCGCGCCGCGCCGCAGAACTCGGTCAGTGTCGTCACGTCCGCCTCGCCCTCGCTCAGCCGCTGCATCAGGGCGAGCCGGGTCCGGTCCGCGAGCAGCGCCAGGACACCCGCGGCCACGTCGAGCCGCTCGTCCGTGCCGGACGCCTGCGACACGTGCGCACCTGATACCTGGAGGCTCCCGCTCATGGCCTCATCGTAAAGGGCGCGCGGCCCGCCCTCACCCGCCGCGAGGCCACTGATCCGCGCCGCGCCGCACGCCGCACCGCGCGCCGCACGCCGCTCCCGCACGGCCGCCGGCCACGGGGCGCGCGGCCCACCCCCTCACTCCCCCCGGAGGTCGGCGACCCGGCGGATCTTGCCGACCGACCGCTCCAGGCTGTACGGATCCACGACCTCGACGTCCACGCTCACCCCGACCCCGTCCTTCACGTCGCGCGCGATCGCCGCCACCGCCGCCTCCCGCTGTCCGGGCCCGGCACCGGGCCGCGCCTCCACCCGGACGGTCATGTGGTCCAGGCGGCCCCGGCGGGTCAGCCGGAGCTGGAAGTGCGGCGCGACGGCCGGGGTCCGCAGGACGATCTCCTCGATCTGGGTCGGGAACACGTTGACCCCGCGCAGGATGATCATGTCGTCGCAGCGCCCGGTGACCTTGGCCATCCGGCGGAACGCGGGCCGGGCGGTGCCGGGCAGCAGCCGGGTGAGGTCGCGGGTGCGGTAGCGGATCACCGGCAGCGCCTCCTTGGTGAGCGAGGTGAGGACCAGCTCGCCGCCCTCACCGTCCGGCAGCACTCGGTCCGTGAACGGGTCCACCACCTCGGGGTAGAAGTGGTCCTCCCAGATGTGCAGGCCGTCCTTGGTCTCCACGCACTCCTGGGCGACGCCCGGACCCATCACCTCGGAGAGGCCGTATATGTCGACGGCGTGGAGGCCCGTCCGCCGCTCGATCTCCGCCCGCATCTCCTCCGTCCACGGCTCGGCGCCGAAGATGCCGACCCGCAGCGAGGTGGCCCGCGGGTCGACCCCCTGGCGATCGAACTCGTCGAGGAGGGTGAGCAGGTAGGACGGGGTGACCATGATGATCTCGGGCCCGAGGTCCTGGATCAGCTGCACCTGACGCGCCGTCATGCCGCCCGAGGCGGGGATCACCGTGCAGCCGGCCCGTTCGGCACCGGCGTGCGCACCCAGCCCACCGGTGAACAGCCCGTAGCCGTAGGCGATGTGCACCGTCTGACCGGGGCGCCCGCCCGCCGCACGGATCGAGCGCGCCACGACGTCGGCCCAGACGTCGAGGTCGTGCTCGGTGTAGCCGACCACGGTCGGGCGGCCGGTGGTGCCGCTGGAGGCGTGGATCCGGCGCACCCGCTCCCTCGGGACGGCGAACATGCCGAACGGGTAGGTGTCGCGCAGGTCCGCCTTGGTCGTGAAGGGGAACCGGGCGAGGTCGGCGAGGGTCCGGCAGTCAGCGGGCGCCACACCGGCGGCGTCGAACCTGCGGCGGTAGAGCTCGACGTTGTCGTAGGCGTGGTGCAGCGTGGCCCGCAGGTGCTTGAGCTGGTGCGCCTTCAGTTCGTCGGCGGTCATCCGCTCCCCGGCGTCCAGCAGCGCGTCCGGGAGCGGCTCCCCCAGGCGCGTCCGCGAGGCGGCCGGACCGGTCCCACTGCTGCTCATCAGGTCTCCTCCGCACCGTGACGCCCGCCGCCTTGCCGCCTTGCCGCCTTGCCGCCTTGCCGTCCTGCCGCCCCGCCGCCCCGCCGCCTCGCCGCAGGGGGAGGCGACCCGCGGGCGGGCCGACCGATCATTCGGTTGCCGCCGGGCACGGCCATTGACTCAGTACCCGAACCACGTGTCAAGGCTCGCCGCGCAGGCCGGGACGGCCGACCGGGCCGGAGGCCGGCTGCCGGGCCGGTTCGCCGCGTTCCGCGTGCGGATCTCTGCCGAACGGCAGATGGCAGCGGCCCGCCGGTCCGGAAGGCTCGACCACGTCACCTTCCCCACCCTCCGACCGGCCGGGAGAGCGGAGCCCATGCCCCATCTCGCACACGAACCAGCACTCGACCTGATCGACGTCACCAAGGTCTACCGGGGCGGCCAACGCGCCGTCGACGGCCTCACCCTCCGGCTCCGCCCGGGCCTGCTCGGCCTGCTCGGCCCGAACGGGGCGGGCAAGTCCTCGCTGATGCGGATCGTCGCCACCGTCACCCGGCCCACCGCCGGCCAGGTGCTCTACCGGGGCGCCGACGTCCTCGCCGAACCCGACCTGCTCCGCCGCCAACTGGGCTTCCTGCCGCAGGATTTCGGCGTCCACCCGAACCTCACCGCACCCGCGTTCCTGGCCTACCTGGCCGCCGCCAAGGGCCTCCGGGCCCGCGCCGCCCGGGCCCGGATCGACGAGCTCCTCGCCCTGGTCAACCTGACCGGGGCGGTCCGACGGCCGCTCGGCGCGTACTCCGGCGGCATGCTGCGGCGCGTCGGCATCGCCCAGGCGCTGCTCGGCGACCCGCAGGTCGTCGTCGTCGACGAACCCACCGCCGGGCTCGACCCGGAGGAACGGGTCCGCTTCCGCAACCTGCTGAGCACGCTCGCCACCGACCGTGTCGTGCTGCTCTCCACCCACATCGTCTCCGACATCGAGTCGGTGGCCGGGGACATCGCGGTCGTCGCGGGCGGCCGGCTGCTGCGCCGGGGCACCCCCGAGGAGTTGCTGGGCGACCAGGCCGGCCGGGTCTGGGAGGTGATGGTCGACCCCGCGGCGGTGACCGCCGTCCAGGAGCGGTACGTGGTCAGCCGGATGGTGCGCACCGCCGACGGCCGGGTCCGGCTGCGGCTGCTCGCGGACGGCGCGCCGTCCGCCGACGCCGTGCCGGTCGCGCCGGACCTGGAGGACGCGTACCTGGCGCTGGTCCGCCCGACGGGCGCCGCCGGCGCTCCGGGCCGGGGCGCGGGAGCGTTCCCGGACCCGTCGTCCGGTCCGGTGGCCGGGCCGCACGGGCCGGAGGTGCGGCGGTGACGGGGCACGGCGGACGCGGCGGACGCTCCGGACGCTCCGGGCTCGGCGGCGGAGACGGCCCGGGCCTCGGGCTCCGCAGGGGCGGCGGGCAGGACCGGCGGCCGGGAAGAGACGGCCCGGTCGGGTCCGGTACGCCGGGCCGGCTCGCCCGGCTGGCTCTCGGCGACTTCCGGGACCGGGTCCGGCGCCCCGCCTACGCGGTGACCCTGCTCGCCGCCGTCGGCCTCGGCCTGCTCGCCGTCCCGCCCGCCGACGGGCACTGGGCGATCCTCGCCCTGGGCAGCCACCGGGGCGAGTACAACAGCGCGTACGTCGGCACGGCGACCGCACTCGCCGGGGCGCTCTGGCTCACCCTCGGCGGGTTCTACGTGGTCCGCAAGGGCCTGGGCCGCGACGAGGAGACCGGCGTCGGCCTGCTCCTCGCGGCCACCCCGCTGCGGACCGCCGACCTGCTGCTGGCGAAGTTCCTCGGCAACCTCCTCGTCCTCGGCTCGATGCTCGGCGTCCTCGCGCTCACCACGCCCGCCCTGCAGCTCGTCCGGGGCGAGGACCGGGCCGTCGACCCGCTCGCCCTGCTGACGCCGTTCCTGGTGCTGACGCTGCCCCTGCTGGCGATGACGGCGGCCGTGGCCGTCCTCTTCGAGACCGTGCCACTGTTGCGGACCGGCCTCGGGAACGTGGCCTGGTTCGTCCTCGCACCGGCCCTGCTGATCGCCGGAGAGTCTCCCGGCGCGCCGTTCGGCGGGCTCGGTCTCGGCCCGGCCGCGGCGTCGCTGAGCGACGGTCTGGCGGCGCGGGGGGTCGAGCTCGGCGGCGAGGAGTTCAGCCTCGGCCTGACGAGGGTGGACGCGCCGCTGGAGCCGTTCCCCTGGGACGGCGCGGCCTTCGGGGTCGGGTTCCTGACGCAGCGGCTGCTGCTGGTCGTGCTCGCGGTCGGGGTCGCGGTGCTGCCCGCGCTCTGGTTCCACCGGTTCGACCCGGCGCGGGGCGCGGGCCGGGGCGCGGACCGCGGCGGTCGGGTGCCCCTCGGCACGGGGGCGGTCCCGGCCGGACCGACCGCGCCGGCCGCACCGGTCGGCGCCCCCGTCCCGGCACCGGCCCTGCGGCCGCCTGTCGGGACGGGGACGACGGCCGACGGATTCGGCAGCGGGTTCGGCGCCGGGTTCGGGCGCCTGCTCGCCGGAGAGGTCCGGATCCTGTTCGGCGACACCTCGCGCTGGTGGTGGCTGGGCGCCGCCGTCCTCGGCCTCGTCGGGCTCGCGGTCCCGCCCGAGGTGGGCGTCGGCGTGCTGCTCCCGGCCGCCTGGGTCTGGCCGGTGCTGCTCTGGTCCCGGCTGGGCAGCCGGGCGGCCGAGTACGGGCTTGAGGTCCTGCTCGGCGCCTACCCGGCCGCCCGGTCGAGGCTGGTGGCCGAGTGGGCCTCGGGCGTGGTGCTCACCGCCCTGGTCGGCGCGGGGGTGCTGGTCCGCCTCGTCGCGGCCGGCGACGCCGACGGGACGGCGGCCTGGGCCGCGGGCGCCCTGTTCGTCCCTTCGCTGGCCCTCGCGCTGGGTGCGCTCTCCCGGACCCACCGGTTGTTCCAGGCGCTCTACCTGCCGCTCTGGTACCTGGTGGTGAACCAGGTCGCCGCGCTGGACTTCATGGGAACCGTCCGGCGCGCGGGTCAGCCGGCGGGGCCCTCCCCGCTGCTGGTCGCCGCGGCGGCACTGGTCCTGCTGGGCGTCGCGCTGCTGACCTCCTCGGCCCGGCGCTCCGCCCGCTCCTGATCCGGCGGCGGTCCTCCACCCCCGCGGAGGGCCGCCGTCCGGGTCTGCGGCGCCCGCCGCCCCCGGGGGCCCGACCGGGGACGGCCCGCCGGACCGCTCACCACTCCCGCGCCGAGGCCAGCAGCCGCTCCCGGACCAGGGCCACCGCCGGGCCCACCACGCCCGGGCGCTGCACGAGGTAGGCGGTGTTGATCGGCGGGTCGACCGGCTCGTCGAGCAGAACCAGTGCCCCGGACGCCAGCCCGGACGCGCCCAGGTAGCGCGGCACGACGGCGAAGCCCGCGCCCGCCGTGACGGCGGCGATGACACCGCGCAGGTCGGGCACGGTGAGCGCCGGGCGACAGCTGAGACGGCGGCCGAAGACGTGGCGCCAGTACCGGCGCACGATGGGCAGGTCCTCGGCGTAGGCGACGAGCGGCACCCCGTGCAGGGCGGAGGGCCCCTCGACGGCGAGCCGGCCGGCCAGGCGGTCCGCCCACACCGGTGCCGCGACGAGGACGAACTCCTCGTCGCCCAGCGGTACGGCGGTCAGCGCACGGCCGCGCGGGCGGTCGGTGGCGATCACCAGGTCGTGCCGGCCGGCCCGCAGCTCGTCCAGCAGCGGCTCCGTGAGGCCGGGCGTCACCCGCAGCCGGACGCCCTCGGCGATCAGCGGGGCGAGGGCGGGCAGCACCAGGGTGCAGAGCAGTTCGGCCGGGCCTCCCAGGTGGACGGGCTCGGCGGCGGACGGCGGCCCGGTCCCGGCGCCGGTGACGGCCGCGAGCGCGTCGAGCGGATCGGCGATGCGGGCGGCGAGTTCGTCGGCGGCGGGGGTGGGGGTGACGCCGCGCGGCTGCCGTTCGAACAGCTCGCGTCCGGTCTGGCGCTCGAGCGCGCGGATCTGCGAGGTCACCGTCGGCTGGGAGAGCCCGACCAGCCGGGCGGCGGCGGTGAACGAACCGGACCGGTGGACCGCCAGGAAGGTCCGCAGCAGGTTCAGGTCGGCGGGCACCACGGCGTCGGCTGCATGACCCGGGCTCACACGATTCCGGCTCTGGCTCTGGCTCTGGCTCACGCCGTCAGCCTAGGCCGCCGGGCCTGCCCGCAGCCCCCGCCGGGCGGGGCCGGCCCGCAGCTCACGCCCAACGCACCAGGTCCGCCGCACCTCCGCTGACCACCGCGGTGACCGGCAGACCCGCCGCCGCCAGCAGACCGGCCGCGACCGTCGCCCGCCGGCCCCGCCCGCAGACCGTCCAGTACTCCCGGTCCGGCGGCAACCCGGTTATCCGGTCGGGGAGTTCGGTGAGCGGGACGGCGAGGGCGCCGGGCACCGGCGGGTCCGGGAGCGCGCGGACGTCGAGGACCTGCACCGGTCGGCCCGGGACGGCCGCGCGGGCGCCGGGCACCTCGGAGACGTCGGCCGTCCGCAGCGCGGCGAGTTGCCGGCCGGTGGCGTGCCAGCGTTCCACCCCTCCGGTCAACTGGCCGACCAGGCGCGCGTCGTAGCCGATCCGCAGCAGCTGGACGACGGCCTCCCGGGCGGCGTCGGCGGCCGGTTCGGGCAGCACCAGCACCAACGGGGTGCCGAACGGGACCACCTCGCCGATCAGGGCCGCGAAGGAGCCGTCCAGCTCGACGCCGAGCGATCCGGGGAGATGGGCGTCGGCGTACGCCCGGCGGTCGCGCGCGTCGACCACCGACGCGCCACGCCAGCGCGCCTGTTGGACCTCCTCGGCGGTGAGCGGCAGCAGCGGCGGCGGGCCGCCGAGGACGGGCGGGCCGGACCGGTTGAGCGGGCCCATCCGCCGGTAGTAGGCGGGCGGCGGGGGCAGTCCGCGCAGCCGGGCGGCCACGAACGCACCCTCGTCGTCGACGAGCAGCGCCGGATTGGCCCGCCGCTGGTCGCCGACGGTGCTGGTCCTGGCGGTGCCCGAGGCGGTCGCACCGGACACGGTCGTGCCGGACGCGGACGCACCGGGCCCGGACGGACCGCGGGCCGGGGCGGAACCGGGCGGGGGCGCGCCGATCGCGCAGGAGCTTCCGGCCCCGTGCGTGGGCAACACCCGGGTGTCCCCGGGCAGTCGGGAGAGCCTGCGGATCGACCGGTACTGGGCCCGGGCCAGTTCGGCGGTCCGGTCGGGCCCGGACAGGTCGGTGCGGCCGGCGCTGCCGACCAGCAGGCTGCCGCCGGTGAACACCGCCATCGGACGGCCGCCGTCCGGGCCGTCGTCGAGCACCAGGTAGGCGGTGTGCTCGGCGGTGTGGCCGGGCGTCTCCAGCGCCTGGACGCGTAGGCCGCCGACCGTGATCTCGTCGCCCTCGGCGAGCGGGAGGTGGTCGAAGCCGTACCGGGCGCGGGCCGGTCCGGCGACGGTGGCGCCGGTCGCGGCGCGCACCTCCAGGGCCCCGGAGAGGTAGTCGTTGTGCACGTGGGTCTCCAGGACGTACCGCAGCCGCAGGCCGCGCGCCGCGCAGGAGGCGAGCAGCGGCCAGCAGTCCCGCTGCGGGTCGACCAGCGCCGCCTCGTCGCCGGACGTCAGCAGGTAGCTGGTGTCGCCGAGGGCCTCGGTGGTGACCGGTTCGACGGTGTTCCCGCTCGGAGCCGCGTTCGCCGTCGCGTCCGTCGCTGCTTTCGTCGTTGCTTTCGTCGTTGCCTTCGTCGTTGGGTTCATCGCCGCGCTCCTCGCCGCCCTGCCCGGCCCCCGACGACGCCGTCGCCGCTCCGGTCGCTTCCGTCACCGTTTCCGCCGCCGCTTCCGTCGGGCCGGTCCCCGTCCCGTTCCGCCGGCCGCTCGCCGTCCGGGGCCGCGACGACCTCCACCGCCACCCCCGTGACCGGGTTGCAGCCGTACCCCTGCTCGTTCCAGGGCGCCCGCATCGGCTGGGTGTGCCCGTCGGCGTCAGTGGCCCGGGTCTGGAGGACGCGCCGGCCGGGCACCCGCGGGGTCCACTGGTACCACCACTCGGCCCACGCGTACCGCCCGCCCGCGGGTACCAGCACGGCCTGCCGCCAGTCGGCGCCGCCGATCCGCACCTCGACCTGGCAGACCGGCACGCCGCCCGACCAGGCCCGCCCGCGCACCACGCAGGCGCCGCCGGCCGGCAGCCGGGCGCCCGGCGAGGGGGCGGTGATCAGCGACCTGACCCGGATCTCACCCACGGGCCCCTCGGGCGTGCCGTCCGGCATGCCGCGCGAGCCCCGGTAGAGGTACTCCTCGGCCTGGAACGGCCCGTGGAACGGTTCGGCCACCGCCCGCACGCCGACCAGCCACTTGACGTCCGCCACCCCGTACCGGCCGGGGACCACGAGGCGGACGGGCGCACCGTGGCCGGGGCTGAGCAGGGTGCCGTTCATGCGGGTGGCGAGCAGGGTGTCCGGGTGCCGGGCGAGGTCGACCGGGAGGCTCCGCTCGAAGGCGGTGCGGCGGCCGTGCAGTTCGCCGAAGTCGGCTCCGGTGAAGACGAGTTCGACGGCTTCCGGGCGCACTCCGGCGCGGTCCGCCAGCACCGCGAGCGGCACGCCGGCGAACCGGGCGCAGCCCACCGCCCCCTGGTCCCAGGGGAGCCCGGGCGGCCGGGGCCGCATCAGGCTGCGGCCGTTGCCCGCGCACTCCACCACCACGTCCAGTTCGCGCACCGGGAGCAGCTCCAACTCTGCATAGGTGAGCGAGAGTTCTCGCTCCACCAGGCCGTGGATCCGCAGCCGCCAGCGTTCGGGGGTGAGCCGGGGCACGCCGAAGTGGTCACGGACGAAGAACGCGCCGGTGGGGGTGAGTGGTTCGGCCAGCGCGGCCGGCGGTGTCTGTGCGTTGTAGGGCCGCTCGGTGACCGTGTCGGGGCGCCACCGCGTCCGGCTCCCGCTCATCGCGTCCCACCGCCCGCCCCGACCCCGGGCGCACCCGCCACGCCCTGCCTGCCCGCCACGCCCGGCGCGCCCTCCCGGAGTCGGGCCAGCGCCCGGTGGGCGCCGAGCGCCTCGAAGACCGCCGCCGCCTCGGCCCGCAGCACCCGGTCCGGCTCCGCCGCGCCCGGCCGGGCGACCACCGCCCGGGCCTTGGCCCGGGCCGCCCAGTACGGCTGCCGGGCCCGCTCGTACAGCGCGGCCGCCGCCAGATGGCGGGCCCGGGCGCCCCGCGGGTCGCCGCGCGCGGCGGCCAGCGAGCCGAGCGCCGACTCGGCCATCGCCCGCCACGCCGAGCCGGCGGACCGGGCCGCCACCCGCCGGGCGGCGGCCGCGTGCTCGGCCGCTCCCGCCGGGTCGCCGAGCGCCGCGAACGCTTCGGCCGCCACCGGGTAGAGCAGCGCCGTGCAGGTCGGGCACTCGCCGCGCAGGGCCGCCGACGCGGCGGCGGCGTGTGCCGCGCGGACGGCCTCGCCGGGCTCGCCGCGTTCCACCGCGTCCAGCGCGGCCGTCGCGTACAGCCGCCCGACGGCGTGCCGGGCCGCGGCGGACGGGGCGGACTCGGCGGCGGCCGTCCCCAGCCGGAGGTGGGTGGCGGCGTCCGCACTGTCGCCGCGCGCCGCCGCGTACTCGGCGAGCCGCTGCCGGGGCAGCGCGCCGGAGCGGCCGCCCAGTTCCTCGTACAGGTGGGCGCTGCGTTCCAGGCAGCCCGGCGCCTCGTCCCAGCGGCCGCGCAGCAGCAGCGACTCGCCGAGCAGGCACCAGGCGAAGGCCTCCGCCCGGCGGGCGCGCCGGGCGCGCGCGAGGTCCAGGGTCTGCCGGGCGTACTCCTCGACGCTTCGGCTCGGGCCGTCCCCGTACAGCTGGTACTGGGCGAGGCAGGAGTGGATGTCGAGGGAGCGGGCCGGCCTGCCGTCCTCGTCGGCGGCGGCGCCGAGCCGCTCGATCTCCCGGTGCAGGCCCTCCCGCCAGGTGCCCCCGGCGTGGTGGACGGCGGCGAGCGCCTCCCCGGCGGCGGCCAGGTCCTCGTCGTCGCCGTGCTTCTCGGCGAGGGCCAGCCCCGCCTCGGCCGCCTGCCGCGCCTCGTCGAGGCGGCCGGCGCCGCGGAGCCGGTCGGCCCGCGCCCGCAGCAGCCGGCCGGCCTCCGCCGGGTCGCCGCCGGCCGCCGCGAGGGCCCGCTCGGCGGAGCCCAGGTGCGGTTCGGCGGCGGACGGGTCGCCGCCGCCGGCCAGCAGCGCGACGGCGGCCTTGCGGTGCAGCCTTGCGGTGCGCAGGCCGTCCCGGCCGGACGGCGGGGTGAGCACCCCCGGGGAGGCGGGCAGGTCGACCACGGCCGGCTCCAGCGCCGACCCGTACGCGACGGTGGCACCGGCGGTGTCCCCGGAGCGCATCCGCAGGTCCCCGACGTTCTCCCAGAGTTCGCCGGAGAGTTCGGCCCGGACCTGTCCGCCGGTGCGCACCTGCTCGCGCAGCCGCTGGGCGGCCGGGCCGGGCCGCTCGGTGCCGTCGGAGGCGCGTTCCAGCGCGGCGGCCAGCCGGTCGTACGCGTGCAGTGCCTCGTGCCGCCGGCCGGCCAGCGTGTGGACCCGCATCAGCGCGAGCGAGGCCTCCTCGTGCAGCGGGTCCGCGGCCACCGCCCGGCGCAGCGCGGCGGCGGCGCCGTCCAGGTCGGCGTGCGCCTCGCGCAGGGCGCCGAGCTCGACCAGCAGGGCCAGGTACTCGGCGTGCAGGGCCTGTTCGCGATCGGCCGCCCACTCCTCGTAGCGGTCCTCGGGCAACAGGTCGCCGCCGTACCGGGCGACCGCCCGCTCGTACGCGTTCGGGTCGCGGGCGCGGCGGGCGTGCAGGGCGGCCTGTTCGAACTCCTCGACGTCCACCCGCAGCGGGGCGCCGCGCAGGGTGAGCAGTCCGCCACCGGAGTCGAGGTGGGCGCGGGCACCGGCCCGGTCGGGGCCGAGGACGCGGCGGGCCTCCTGCACGGCCCTGCGGAGCTGGTCGGCGCCGGCCCCGGGGGCCTGGTCCGGCCAGAGGCGGCCGAGCACCTGCTCGCCGTGGAGCCGGTGGCCCGGGGCGAGCGCGAGCAGCTCGACCAGGTTCCGGGACTTCCGCAGGCGCCATCCGCCGTCGGCGATCTCCCGATGGCCCACGTGGACCCGGAAGCCGCCGAGGAGCCGGATGCGCAGTGCGTGCATGCGCCGGTGCCTTCCCCGTGCGGACACTTCGAACGTACGTCGGCAGCCGCCCGTCGGCGACTTCCGGGCCGGTCCCCGCCCCGTCGTGGTCCGTCCGCGGGCGGACCGCGGGCCGCCCGCGAGCCGATCCGGGGGCCCTCCGCGGCGGGGCGGGGACCCGTCCGGTGGGGCCCGGGGCCCCACCGCCCTGTTCCACGATGGTGCTACTGTCGCTAGCACCATGCTGCTGAAGCCGGACACCGCGGACTCCCGCCCGCTGCACGAACAGGTCGCCGGAGCAATCCGCCGCGCCGTCGCCGAGGGCGAGTGCACCCCCGGGGAACGCCTTCCGCCCGCACGGGAGTTGGCGCGGGCCCTGGAGGTCAACGCCAACACCGTGCTGCGCGCCCTGCGGGTGCTGCGGGACGAGGGCGTGCTGGAGTTCCGCCGCGGTCGCGGGATCACGGTCGCCCGGGGCGCCGACCGGCGCTCCGAACTGCTGGACTCGGCACGGCGGTTGGTCGCGGACGCGGCGAACGCCGGCTACAGCAGGGAGGAGCTCGTCGAGATGATCAGGGGGCTGAAGTGAACGACGGCGTGAACGGCGACAGGCAGGGAGCCGGGGCCGGAACCGACGGGACGGGCAGCACGGACACGGCGAAGTGGGCCTCCCGGGCCGCCACGGCGCTCTGGGCCGCCACCGTGGCGGTGCTGCTGCTCGCCCTCCCGTGGGCGGCGCACGGCCGCCTCCCGGACCCCCTGGCCACGCACTGGGACGGCCGGACGGCCGACGGCTCGATGTCCCTGACCGCGTCCGCGGCCTTCCCGGCGGCGTGCTGGGCGGTCGCGCTCGCCGCGGCGGCCGTCGCCCGGCGGTGGGCCGGAGCGCCCGCGCGGACCTGGGTGGGCGCCGGGCTGGGCTTCGGGGGCGTGCTGCTCGTCGGCGCACAGGCCGCGATCGTCCACGCCAACCTGGACCGCCCGGACTGGCAGCACGCACGCCCCCTGGGCCCGGAAGTGGCGGCGGTCCTGGCGACGGCGGTCGCGGCGGGCCTGCTCGGCCCCTGGCTCGCCCACCGGCGCGGCCGGGGACCACGGCCGGCGACGGCCGCCGACGGCCCGCGGCTGGACCTCCCCGAGGGACAGCGGGCGGTCTGGCTCTCCCGGACGGTCAATCCTTGGCTCGGACTGCTCGCCGCCGCCTCCGGGCTCGGCGCGGCCGGGTCCGCGCTGGCCGCGCTCGGCGGGCTGGGTGGCCCGGCGTGGGCGCTCTTCGCCCCGTGCGCGGTCGTCGCGGTCGCGGCGGCCGGCTGCTCCTCGGTGCAGGCCCGGGTGACCGAGCGGGGTCTGGACGTGACGTTCGGCCCGTTCGGCTGGCCGGCCCGGCACTGGTCGCCGGCCGACGTCGCGGCCGCCCGGATGGAACGGCGCACCCCGGCCCAGGTGGGCGGCTGGGGCTACCGGCTGAGCGGCCTGGGCACGACGGTGATGCTGCGGCGCGGCGAGTGCCTGGTGGTCCGCCCGCACCGGGGAGTCGAGTTCGCGGTCAGCGTGGACGACGCCGAGCGGGGCGCCGCGCTGCTGAACACCGTGGCCGCCCGCCGGGCCGGCTGACCGGCGCACCCGCAGGACAGCCGTCGTCCCGACGGCCCAACCGGCAACCGGGCACAGCAGGTTGACGCCCCGCCGGCTTCCTGGAGGAGCCCCTCCGCGAACGGGACACTACCGGAGCGGGGCCCCCGGGTGAAGACCTAGATGAAAGTGATTATCAACGCTACTCTGCCTCCGGGCTCGCCACATGACGGTGAGCAGACAGGACTTGCCGCGCACCCCGCGGCGAGCGGGCTGAGGGGCGGTCACCGTGGTGGAGACGAGTCTCGGCAGCGTCCGGAAGA
The DNA here is from genome assembly GCF_042722765.1 of Kitasatospora sp. NPDC058406. Classification (NCBI taxonomy): domain Bacteria; kingdom Bacillati; phylum Actinomycetota; class Actinomycetes; order Kitasatosporales; family Streptomycetaceae; genus Kitasatospora; species Kitasatospora sp. NPDC058406. The sequence continues at coordinate 2,391 of NZ_JBHXKE010000194.1, read as the reverse complement.
CCCCGGTACCGCAGGCGGCGACCTCGCCCCCGCGCCGGGGCTCCGGCCTGCTGACCGGAGCGCTGGTCGTCGCGGCGGTCACCGCCCCGGTGCTGGCCTGGACGTGGGACTCCGGCGGCGTGCGCGCCTGGCGGACCCTGCTGGTGGCGATCGTGGTGCAGGGGCTGCCGTTCCTGGTGCTCGGCACGGTCGTCTCGGCGGCGATCGGCGCCTTCGTACCGGCCCGGGTCTTCACCCGGGTGCTGCCGCGCAACCCCGCGCTGGCCGTCCCGGTCGCCGGGGTCGCGGGCGCCGTGCTGCCCGGCTGCGAGTGCGCGTCCGTGCCGGTGGCCGGGAGCCTGATGCGGCGCGGGGTGGCTCCGGCCGCGGCACTGGCGTTCCTGCTCTCCGCGCCCGCCATCAACCCGGTCGTCCTGGTCTCCACCGCCATCGCCTTCCCCGACGCCCCCGAGATGGTGCTCGCCCGGCTGGCGGCCTCGCTCGGCACCGCACTCGTCATGGGCTGGCTCTGGGTCGCCTTCGGCCGTCCCGACTGGCTGCGCCTGCCCAAGGGACCGGCCGAACGCGGCGCCGGACGCAACCCGCTGGACGAGTTCCGGCGCGGCCTCCAGCACGACTTCCTGCACGCCGGCGGCTTCCTCGTGGTCGGCGCGGCGGCAGCCGCCACGTTCAACGTGCTCGTCCCGCCGTCCGTGCTCCGCACCTTCTCGGACTCGCCCTGGCTGGGCGTCCCGGCGCTCGCCGTGCTCGCCGTCGTCCTGGCCGTCTGCTCGGAGGCGGACGCCTTCGTCGCCGCCTCGCTCACCGGCTTCTCCCCCACCGCCCGGCTGGCGTTCATGGTGGTCGGCCCGATGGTCGACCTCAAACTGATCGCCCTCCAGTCGGGATCCTTCGGCCGGGCCTTCGCCGTGCGCTTCTCCTCCGCGACCTTCGTGGTCGCCGTCGTCGCCAGCGTCCTGACCGGGGCCGTCCTGCTCTGACCCCACCGACGCCCTCGCCCGTGCCCGCGCCCGCGCCCGCTCCGGCGGGCCCGAGCACCCGGGGCCGACGACGGACCGACGCACGCCGAACCGCTCACCGCTGCCCCAGGCCGAAGACCGCAGACCCCGGGCCCGGACCCGCATCCTCCACCGGGACCGCCCGCCCGGGCCGCGCCGGCGAAGCGCGCCGGCCCGGCGAAACGCGCCGACCACGCGTCGGCCAGATGCGACAGGAGTACCGAAGGTGCACACCATCGACCCGCCGGGCCGCACCGCCCGGCGCCCGCACCCCCACGCCCACGGCCCCGACCCGCTGCACGCCTCCCCCGCCCCGGGCCGGGGAGGACGGCGGTGAACGCCCCCAGCCGAACGCTGCGCGCCCGCGTCCGGGGGCTCGCGCCGTCGCTCCTGCTGGCCCTGGTCGGCACCGCCCTGCTGCGGATCACCGTGGGCAGCGACGTCTTCCTCCAGTACGTCAAGGAGGAACTGCGGATCCCGCTGGTCGCCACCGGGGTCATCCTGCTCGCGCTGGGCATCGCCGGGACGGCGGTGCGGCTGACCGAGCGGCGCCGGGAGCCCGTCCTGGAGTTCCGCCGGGACGCCGAGGGCAACGCCCAGTGGCACCGGCCGGCCTCGGGCCACGACCACACCGGCCGGGACGGCACCGGGGGCGGGGACGACCCCGGGCACGAGCACGTCCACGGCCACAGCCACGAGCACGGGCCGCGGGTGGCCTGGCTGCTCACCGTGCCGGCCGTGCTGCTGCTCTGCTTCACGCCGCCGGCGCTCGGCTCGTTCACCGCCTCGCGCGAGGGCACCGACGCCGCCGTCGACGCCGCCGCCTACGTCGCGCTGCCCGACCCTCAGCCCGCCGCGGCGGCGGTGAACGTGCCGACGCCGATGGCGCTGGCCGAGTTCATCGCGCGCAGCCGCGACCCCCGGCAGGGCCTGGCCGACCGCCCGGTCCGGCTGACCGGGTTCGTGACCCCCGGCACCGCCCCCGGCGAGTGGTACCTCAACCGCCTGGTCGCCAGCTGCTGCGCCGCGGACGCCCGGCGGCTGCGGATCCTGGTGCAGGCCGAGGGGCCGACTCCGGCCACCGACAGCTGGGTCGAGCTGACCGGCGTCTGGCACCCCACGCCGGACGCGTCCGCCACGGCGGCGCCACGGCTCGACGCCAGGGAGCAGCACGGCGTCCCGCAGCCGCGGGCGCCGTACCGGGACACACCGCCCTCCTCGGAGAGCTGAGGCACCACGGCCCGCCGTGGCGGGTCCCGGCGGTGGGCCGTCGGTGGCGGGGCTCCGGGCCGGGGCGCCGGGGGACCGGGCGGCGCCCCCCCCCCCGCGGGTCGACCCCGGGGGTGGGTAACCCCCCCGGACCGCCCGGCCGCCCAGGGGCGTCGGGCGGGCA